>QKGI01000107.1 GCA_003250475.1 Bacteroidota bacterium
AATTAACGGCAAAATTAAACAAATAGTATCATAAACGGAGTGCAGCATTTTTTATAATTTAGAGTCATTAAATTATACAGTTGATTCACTTATAAACAACCATACTATGGAAGAAAACTCTACCTCACAGACACCAGTTACCGTTGAAGAAAACAGGATGAAGAAGCATGTCAATGTAGCGGCTATCCTTCAGATTGTCTTTGGGTCGATAATTGTTATCGGCGCAATGGCCTGTGCCCTGGCATTGGGATTTGTGGATCAGTATGTGGATGATCCGACAGCCATGAAAATCCTGGGAATTGTCGGAACTCCGGTAATTATTCTAATGCTGGTCTTTGGCGGGGCTATGATAGCAGGTGGCATCGGCCTCTTTTCGTGCAGGCCCTGGGCCAGGATACTTACTCTCGTGATGGCTGCAATGGGTCTGCTCAATATACCCGTCGGAACGCTTAAGGGGGTATATATCATCTGGGTTCTTGTGCAGCCGGAGACGGTTTCATTGTTTGAAAAGGGCTGCCCGGGTTCAGCCAGTTAGGAAACTTATCCCTTTTTAAGGTGACAAAATGATTATTTTTGTCGTCTCTAAGCATTAACGCTATGGCAGACGACAAGAAGGTCATTTTTTCCATGTACAGGGTTAGCAAAAGCTACCCTCCTCACAAACAGGTCATTAAGGACATATCCCTTTCATTTTTTCTTGGTGCCAAGATTGGCATAATAGGTCTCAACGGATCAGGTAAGTCGACCCTGCTCAGGATCATTGCAGGCATTGAGAAAGAATACCAGGGGGAGGTTGTCTTCTCTCCGGGATATAGCGTTGGCCACCTGCCCCAGGACCCCCTGATGGATGAGACCCGTACTGTCCGTGAAATAGTTGAGGAGGGTGCAGCAGAAGTTGTTGCCGCCCTCAGGGAATATGAGGAGATCAATCTTCGTTTCGGTGAGCCGGAGGTATATGAGAATCCTGAAGCCATGGAAAAGCTTATGGCCAGGCAGGCCGGGCTGCAGGAACAGATAGAAGCTCTTGACGGATGGAACCTCGATCACAAGCTTGAGAGGGCCATGGATGCCCTGAACTGCCCCGATCCCCAGACACCGGTTAATATCCTCTCAGGGGGCGAACGCCGCCGCGTGGCATTATGCCGCCTGCTGTTGCTGGAGCCCGATGTGCTGCTTCTAGATGAGCCCACAAACCATCTGGATGCAGAAAGCGTACAATGGCTTGAAACTCATCTCAGGCAGTACAGGGGGACGGTTATTTGTATTACTCACGACAGATACTTCCTTGATAATGTGGCCGGATGGATCCTAGAGCTCGACCGGGGAGAAGGCATACCATGGAAAGGCAATTATTCATCATGGCTCGAGCAGAAGGCCAGGCGGCTCGAGCTCGAGGAAAAAGGAAATGTCAAACGCAGGAAGACACTGGAGCACGAACTTGAATGGGTACGCATGTCACCCAAGGCAAGGCATGCTAAGTCAAAAGCCAGGCTGAGTGCTTATGAGAATCTTCTCAACCAGGATGTGAGACAAAAAGAGGAGAAGCTGGAGATCTTCATCCCCAACGGTCCGCGGCTTGGCGATAAAGTCATCAGGGCAGGCAGCGTCTCAAAAGCATTTGATGACAGGATACTCTTTGAAGAACTGGAATTCAACCTTCCTCCTAACGGGATCGTAGGGGTTATAGGGCCCAATGGTGCCGGGAAAACAACGCTGTTCCGGATGATAATGGGACAGGAGAAAGTTGACAGCGGCAGTTTCGTGGTAGGCGAGACTGTAGTCCTTGGCTATGTTGACCAGGCCCATGCTGACATTGATCCTCAAAAGAGTGTTTATGAGGTGATCTCAGGAGGACAGGATGAGATCACCGTGGGTAACAGACCTGTAAATGCCCGCGCCTATGCCGCACGCTTTAATTTCACGGGGGCCGACCAGGAGAAGAAGTGCGGCGTTCTCTCGGGAGGAGAACGGAACAGGCTGCACCTGGCCCTGACATTGAAGAGCGGCGCAAATGTGCTACTCCTTGATGAACCCACAAATGATATCGATGTCAATACTCTACGTGCGCTTGAAGAGGGCCTGGAGAATTTCGCGGGCTGCGCGGTGATAATATCCCACGACCGCTGGTTTCTTGATCGTGTTGCAACACATATCCTGGCCTTTGAAGGCAACTCGCAGGTTGTATGGTTCGAAGGCAGCTTTTCAGAGTATGATGAAAACTACCGCAAACGCACTGCCAATGCCGGCCCGGTAAGGATAAAGTACAAAAAGCTCACCTGACCTGCAGTTCCCTGCTATTAATATCATATAAATCATCTTAGGGCTACTGTTAAATATAAAACAGTACCTTCGCATGTTATTACACCGTGCCGGTATTCAGGTCTGCTGATCCGTCACTGCAATGTTTCTTAATCCAGAGAAAACAATTCTGAAATAATGACAACACGAAGGCAATTCATCAGGATCTCAGCAATGGGAGCTGGAGCTGTCATGGCCGGTGTGACCGGATACAAGCTCTTTGCTTCGGGACTAACTGATGGCCAGAAAGCAACCCTGGCTGCACTCACCGGACGAACACCAACCTATTGTGAAGTATGCTTCTGGAAGTGTGCCGGCTGGGTCCACAAAGATGAAAAGGGTGACATAAAAAAAATAACCGGCAACAGCGAGGATCAGAACTGCAATGGCAGGTTCTGCCCGCGCGGCACAGGGGGCGTGGGAATGTATCATGACGATGACCGCCTCCGTAAACCACTTATCAGAACCGAAGAACGTGGTAAACAGAGCTTTCGTGAAGCTACATGGGAAGAGGCTTTTGACTATATCGCCGAGAAAATAAAAGTGATCTCTGCCGAACACGGGCCGGAATGTATTGCTCTCTTTACCCATGGCTCGGGAGGAAAATATTTTTCCACGCTGCTGAAAGCCCTGGGTTCACCGCACATTGCAGCCCCATCATATGCACAATGCCGTGGCCCGCGCGAGGTGGCATTTCAGGCTACTTTTGGCGAGACGATAGAGAGCCCGGAAAGAACTGACATACGTGACACAAAGTGCCTGGTGCTGATAGGCAGCCATATTGGTGAAAATATGCACAACGGCCAGGTGCAGGAGATGTCGGATGCCATAGACAAGGGAGCGACTATCATCACCGTTGACCCCAGATACTCAACCGCAGCAGGTAAATCAAAATACTGGCTGCCCATCAAGCCTGCCACCGACCTGGCTCTCCTGCTGGCATGGATTAACGTCATAATAGCCGAAGAGCTTTATGACAAGGCCTATGTAGAGAAGTACACATACGGATTTGAATATCTCCGCGATCATGTGAAAAACATGACGCCGGAATGGGCTTATGGAATTACTACCATTGATCCTACGGTGATTCGCGAAACAGCCAGGGAGATGGCCAACGCCGCCCCGGCAGTGATCGTTCATCCCGGACGTCATGTTACATGGTATGGCGATGATACGCAGCGTCTCAGAGCCGTGGCTATCCTCAATGCCCTGCTGGGATCATGGGGCCGCCGCGGAGGCTTCTACCGTCCTGAGACCTTCGAATTGCCGGAGGTGAAACATCCTCCTTTTCCAACGCCAAAGAGATCATGGCGTACCGAGTTTCCTGATATGTATAAAATGGCAGATACTGTCCTGGCCAATGGCCTCTGCGATGCCACCATTCCTGACCCGAGCCGGCATTGCCAGTTCCAGGCATGGATTGTCAACGGCACCAACCTGATAGAGACCCTTCCCAACCAGGAGAACACCATGAAGGCCATACAGGCGCTTCAGCTACTGGTGGTGATTGACACGATGCCCATGGAGATAACCGGTTGGGCAGATGTGGTACTGCCTGAATGCACATACCTTGAACGGTATGATGACTTGCGTACCGGGCCCCATCGCAAACCGCAGATAGCCCTGAGAGCTCCGGCAGCCGAGCCTGCATATGAGACCAAACCGGCATTCTGGATGGCCCGTGAGCTGGCAAAGAGGCTGGGGGTGATAGAATATTTCCCGTTTGAGAAGATGGAGGATCAGCTTGACTGGCAGCTTAAACAGGTAGGCAGCAGTCTTGAAGAGATGATGAAAATAGGGGTCAAGACCTTTGACAGACCTTATGATGATCTCTATTTTGCACCTGATGAGGATGTTGAGTTCTACACTCCGACAGGGAAGATAGAGCTCTATTCCACCACCATGGAGGAGGCCGGCTATGACCCTATGCCTAAATATACCATGCACGAGGAGCCGCCTGCCGGATTTTACCGGCTGAACTACGGCCGTGCCCCGATGCATACCTTCAGCCGTACATCCAACAACCCCAACCTGACAGATCTCATGGCCGAGAACTCTGTCTGGGTCAACCCGCGCGTGGCTAAAGAGTGGGGACTGAGTACCGGGCAATATATCCACCTCATGAACCAGGATGGCAAACGATCCGAGTTCCCGATAAAGGTAAGGGTTACTGAGCGTATACGCTGGGATTCGGTTTATATGGTCCATGGCTTCGGACATGACCAGAAGAAACTCCGACGATGTTACGGAAAGGGGGCCAGCGACACAAACCTCATAACCAAAGTACTGGTAGACCCCATCATGGGAGGCACCGGTATGCGCGGCAACTTTGTTACTTTCATTACTGACCTTGGCGGAGAGGAGGTGGCATCATGAGATATGCAATGGCTGTTGATACAAAGAAATGTGTGGGATGCAGCGACTGTGTAGTGGCATGCCAGACGGAGAACGATGTACCTATAGGCTTTTGCCGCGACTGGGTGGTTGAAAGGATGGACGGTACCTATCCCCAGCTTGAGGTAGAACTGAGATCGGAGAGATGCAACCACTGTGATAACGCTCCGTGCGTCAGGTGCTGCCCCACCGGTGCAAGCCATATCGTCGACGGAGGTATCGTCGTGGTAAGTCACAACAAATGCATCGGCTGCGGAGCATGTATCGCCTCGTGTCCATATGATGCCCGCTATCCCCATCCCAAGGGCTATGTTGACAAGTGCACCTTCTGCCTGCATCGTGTCAGGGAGGGAATGAAGCCTGCATGTGTGGCTGTGTGCCCGACAAAATGCATGTACTTCGGTGATCTTGATGATCCGAACAGTGATGTGAGCCTGGTACTTAAAAAACGCAAGTACAAGACACTCATTCCTGAAGCCGGGACCAAACCGCAGTTGTATTTCCTAATATGATCAGACCATGAACGAAGAACTTATTATCAGCGGAAGAGAGAACCTGATGGTTGACCCGCAACTTCATATATGGCACTGGCCGATACCGTTATACCTGTTTCTCGGGGGACTGGCAGCGGGAGTACTCTTTTTTGCAGCACTTTTTTACCTCCTCGGGAAGGAAGATAAATATATCTCTGCCGTTCGCCGGGTACCCTTTGTAGCTCCATTTGCCCTGGTCATTGGCCTTGCGGCATTATTCTATGATCTTAACCATAAAGCCTATTTCTGGCGGTTATACACTACCATACGACTTGAGTCACCTATGTCATGGGGGGCCTGGACACTGCTGGTAATTACCACAGCCTCATTCATCTGGTGCGCACTCCATATCAGGGAGATCTTTCCCAACTGGGACTGGAAGTACAAATGGCTGAAGGAGCTTGAGATCTTCTTCAATAAGTACAAGAAACATCTGGCATGGGTGATGCTTATCTTTGCCATTATTACCGGTGTCTACACCGGTATATTGCTTTCGGCCTTCAATGCCAGGCCTTTGTGGAACACCTCGGTACTGGGGCCTCTCTTCCTGGCATCGGGACTCTCGGCCGGCGCAGCAGCTATTGTGCTTGCATCCAAAAACAGGGAGGAGAGACTGCTCTTCACCAGGCTCGACATGATCATCCTGGGAACGGAGCTGTTCCTGATAGTACACATGTTTATGGGTTTCCTGGCAAGCACACAGGTGCAGATAGATGCCGCCCATCTCTTTCTCGGCGGAGAATACACCATGGTCTTCTGGATATTCGTGGTGATAATCGGCATAATCGTGCCGGGCATCCTTGACCTGATGGAGCTGAAAGGCAGGCATATCCCTGCATATATACCGGGGGTGCTCGTTCTCTTCGGCAGCCTGATGTTCAGGTTCGTCTTCGTCTTTGCCGGCCAGGTGAGCCGCTGGCTGTACTGATAACAACAAAACACAATAACTATGAGTGACAATACCAAAACTGAAAGGGGCAAAAAATACCTCAATCCCTACCTGGGAGGAGTGCTTCTTGGCCTCGTACTTCTTGCTGCCAACTTTGTCTCCGGCAGGGGGCTGGGAGCCAGCGGCGCTGTAAAGAGCGTGGTGGCAACATCAATTGAGGCAGTAAATAAGGATGCCGTCAATACTATGCCGTTTATGGCAGAATACGCCCAATCGCACAGCGGAAGCCCCATGAAATCGTGGCTGGTCTTTGAGATGCTCGGTGTTCTTGTGGGCGGCTTCCTCTCGGGAGCTGTCGCCGGACGCCTGAAGCTGAAAGTTGAACATTCACCAAAGATAACCTCACGGAGGAGACTCATCTTTGCACTCGCCGGCGGAATACTCTTTGGCTTCGGCTCACAGCTGGGACGAGGTTGCACCAGCGGGTCCGCCCTGAGCGGTATGGCAGTGCTCTCTATGGGCGGATTCATAACCATGATGGCCATATTCGGTACTGCGTTTGCACTTGCATATTTCTTCAGAAGAAACTGGATTTAAAAAAAGGAGAAGACAATGGGACCATTAGCACCATACGAAATAATATCGGAGAACACCAATTTTCTCCTTGCATTCTTCATTGGCATCGCCTTCGGGTGGGTTCTCGAGAGCTCGGGCTTCTCTTCAAGCCGGAAGCTGGCAGGCGTGTTTTACGGTTATGATACCGTCGTTCTTAAGGTCTTTTTCACAGGCGCAATAACAGCCATGCTCGGCCTGCTCTTCATGAGCCTCTTCGGGTGGGTGGACCTTGACCTTATATATGTCAACCCCACTTACCTTACATCAGCAATTGTGGGAGGTGTGATCATGGGCGCCGGCTTTATCATGGGCGGCTTCTGCCCGGGAACAAGCTTCTGCGGTGCAGCAATAGGCAAGATAGATGCCATGGTATTTATAGGCGGCCTTTTTATTGGCGTATACGGATTTACCTTCACCTACCCATGGTGGGAAAAGATGTATATGGCAAAGTTCCTCGGATTTCCGAAGGTCAGTGACAAACTCGGAATGTCGGACGGATTCTTCGGTTTACTTCTTATTCTCGTAGCGATTGGTATGTTTATTGTGGCCGAATGGGCGGAGAAGAAGTTCCCGAGGGAAGAATATTAACGAAAAAACAATATCATGAAGCAATTAAAATTACTAGCATTATTTGTTATCCCGCTCGGGATAATCATTGCTGCGGTGCCTGCCGACAAGGTGAAGCACTTCAAGCTCACTGCCGATGAGCTTCTCCAGGAAGCCGGGGCAGGGGTACAGTTCATCTCACCGGATGTGGTTGCGGACATGCTTGTACAGAAGGATCCGTCACTGCGCCTTATCGATGTGCGCACACCGGAGGAGTTCGAGGCTTACAGTATGCCAGGAGCCATAAATATACCCCTGAGCAATCTGCTGGCTGATGAGTACACTGACATACTGCATCAGGAGGCCTATATGAACGTCTTCTATTCAAACGGCTCGGTATATGCCAACCAGGCATGGATGATCACACGGCAGCTCGGGTACGAGAATAATTTTGTCCTGGAAGGAGGGCTGAACTACTGGTTCGGCAATATTTTGTCACCGGCAGAACCCTCGCAGACTAGCCCGGACGAGGAGTTTGCAAAATACGACTTCCGTAAGAGTGCTGCTGCCGCCCTTGGCGGTGGCGGGGTTGTCTCCACGGAGGCGACAGCGCCTGCAGTGAAAGCCGTGAAACCACCTGTGACAGCCAAAGCAAAGAAGAAACCTTCAGGAGGCTGCTGATTTTTGGCAGAACAGGAAAAAAGATTTACATTTGCGCCTGCTAACGCAGGGCCCTATAGTTCAATGGATAGAACGCGGGTTTCCTAAACCTGAAATCCAGGTTCGATTCCTGGTGGGGCTACAGATGAAAGAATGCTCAGCGTATTGAGCAACATGAAAAACCCGGGATATCTTCCCGGGTTTTTTGCTTTAAAGAGTGTCAAGAAAATTAAGGTCCTCTTCAGCGATCTCAAAATCAATGTCGAGGTTCTCTGCTATAAACTCTGGATGGGTCGACTTTGGAAGTGGAAGCGCGCCCATATCCAGGACATAACGGATGGAGAGCTGGGCAACACTCCTG
The DNA here is from genome assembly GCA_003250475.1 of Bacteroidota bacterium. GTDB lineage: Bacteria > Bacteroidota > Bacteroidia > Bacteroidales > VadinHA17 > SR-FBR-E99. The sequence goes on from QKGI01000107.1 coordinate 8,297, forward strand.
CCATATTTACCTGCAATTCTTTCAATATCACTGTTATTAAGGATTCTTCCTGTTGCCAGGGGAGAGTAACCTTCAACAATAATACCGTGCTTCTTACAGTGGGCTGAAATTTCTTTCTGAGAGTGGCCGATATGCATCTTGACCTGGTTTACCATGGGAGCTATTTCAGATTCACCAAGGATGGCATCGATGTCCTTAACATTGAAGTTTGAAATGCCTATCGACCTGGTTTTGCCACTACGGTAGAAGTCCTCCATAGCCCTCCATACCTCGATGTTCTCCTTTGTATAGTCGGCGCCTATTTCATTCCACGGCCATGGGGCATGGATCAGGTAGAGATCGATATAATCCAGGCCTATATTTGTCATCGTCAGTTCCGAATGGCGAACAGCCTTCTCAAAGCTCTTTATCTCTGCAGGCAGCTTGGAGGTGACAAATATCTCATTGCGGTTGATGCCGGAATCCAGTATTGCCCTGCCGACACTGGCTTCATTCCCATAAGCCTGGGCTGTATCAATATGCCTGTAACCAGCTTTAAGAGCCTCCCTGACAGAGTTATATGCCACATTACCTGAAGGTATCTGCCAGGTGCCAAACCCAATTGCCGGGATTTTTACGCCATTGGCAAGCGTGAAGAAATCTGTACTTTTCATTTATGATTATTGATATTATATGATTAGACTTTTACACTTTATAACCCCTCCCGGATAAAATTGTTGAATCAGGCCGTGGATTATTGATCATAAGTTTTATGGTAGTTTCCGAATGAAGCTGGCTTAATGAACCATTGATACAAAAATGGTTAAATTTAATATCTGATATAGATCAAAGATTATGCATAGGGATATCTCTCCGCATATAACGATGGAGCATTTCGTTATCCATCATCAGGATACGGAAGTTATGGCGTTGAATAAAAGAAGGGCAACCGATACAAATCAGGATATACCACCGGTTAAGAACCTGAAAGGAAACAGAGTTTTAAATGAGCGCCTCTTTTTGCAGTACTCCTTACCCGGGAAACGTTCATGTATGATAATATAATTCTGATATAGTGTGTTAAATCAGTTTAAATAAATGATAGCTTTAAGTATAT
>QKGI01000136.1 GCA_003250475.1 Bacteroidota bacterium
TGTTGCCGGCAGCTGTGAGGGTGAGGAGGTTATCACGAGGACATGGTTGCTTACCGATGACTGTGGCAACAGCACGTCTCATATACAGGTTATCCTTGTCAGGGATACCACCCCGCCGACGTTTACTGTTCCGGCAGATATCACCATCTGTCGTGATGTCGATGGTAACTATGACAGGAGTGTATCAAGCACAGGTGACGTCCTTGATGAAGCAGATAATTGTGACACTTCGCTGGATGCAATATACACTGACTCGGATGCAGCAATGGGAACGGTTACAGTGGTCGGGTATATTACAAGGACCTGGACTCTCACCGATGACTGCGGTAATGTCACCACACAACAACAGATAATATGGGTACAGCCGGTGCCCAGGATCTCGGTAGAGGTTCAGGATACTCTCATATGTAACGGAACAATTGTCGATTTCACAATTGACTCCCTGGTGGTCTCAAGGGGAGAGGTTATGTACGATCTTGATGTGACCTACCCGGCAGGCATCAGCGGAACCCTGTCCGACGGTTCGAACCAGATAGTCAGCATCTCGGACCAGCTGATCAACAGTACGGACAGTTATCAGTCTGTCACCTATACCTTCAGACCATATATTCAGGGTAAACCGGGAGAGCCGACCTGTATGAGCGGTATCAACATTACCATTGTGATACATGTTGAGCCTACTGCAAGAGTATCCCATGTCCTGGCGGATGATGAGTTGTGTAACGGAGAAAGCGTCAATATACAGCTTTCTACAGTGACTGTTCCATACAGAGGGGTTGAATTCAATGTTGATGCCATAAATGGTAACCCGGAGATTTCCGGATTCACTGACAGGACCGGGCTGATTGTTACTGATATCATTACCGAACCTCTCACCAACACCGGGGATACTGCCAGGATGGTTCGATACGTCATTTCCCCGGTTACTCTCGATATTGACGGCAATCAGAAATGTTTTGGAATAAACGATACAGTTGAGGTCTGGGTCAATCCCACACCAAGGGTTGTTCCTGTGAACTATGCGCCTCAGATCTGTGACGAGGGGACCACTAATATCGTACTTACTTCACCCACAGTTACCACTTCGGGATTCAGGGAGTATGATTACACAATCAGTGTAACAGCACCTGTAGCTATTGTCGGAGGTAACAGGGCACCTGCAAGTAACCAGCCTGATAGTACCCGACTCCAGTTCCAGTATACCAATGAAAGCGATACTATGCAATCGGTATTTTTCCATATTATTCCGAGGATGAACGGTCTGGGATGCCCGGATGGGGATATGGTTGCATCAGAGGTCAAGGTACATGCAAGACCTCTGCAGTCACTTGAGATTCTGGATTCTATCACATGTGACGGAGGCCAGGATGGTGCCCTGGAGGTAATACCTGCCAGAGGAATGGATCCGCTGTGGGTAGCATGGACCGGGCCGGATTACTGGGAGGATGCAGGTTTTAACATGTTCATTGTCACCGAGAGAAGCCAGGGTTACTATACGGCAACCGTAACAGACGACCTGGGATGCGTGAGCTCTGACTGGCTGAACCTCATGGAACCGAACACGGAGGTGGCATTCTATTTTGACAGCTTTATCTCATGCCCTGGAGCCGGAGATGCCCGGGCCGGGCTGGCCCTGACGGAGGGTCAGGCTCCGCCTTACTATTATTACCTGGTCTGGAATGAGACAGACACCGTATACCAGGGACTAATGCCGCCTGAGGATACCTTCTTCTATCTTACAGACCTCAGACCGGGAGAATATCATCTGATAGTGGAAGATGGCAATGGATGTAAGAAGGAACTGCTGAGGACGCTCTATGATGCCCCTGGTGCCACAGTAGAGTTTGAAAAATCCTGGTTTGGAGAACATAACGTATCATGCGAATCATATGATGACGGTCAGATACGCGTAAGCCAGATCAGGAGCTTCTATATGGATGGTACCGACACTGTTTTTGTTACTACAAGAGCCCCCTATACTTACCAGTGGACAGCATCCGACGGAGGGGTTATTACCGGCAGTTCCACGGACAGCATACTTGTGAATATTCCGGCAGGCACATATACGCTTACTGTTACTGACAGCCAGGGATGTGTATTCTACTTCACGGATGTAATGACTGAGCCTGATGGCATTGATCTGCTTACTGAAGAAATTTCTGCCAGTGCTGATGGTAACTACCAGATATCATGCTATGGCATGAACGACGGATACATAAATCTCCAGTTCGACGGAGGCTCCGGTGAGTACAGTTATGCCTGGAGCGGTCCGGGCACCTATAGTGCGACAACGGCATCAATAGCCGGACTGACTGCAGGGACATACGATCTTACTGTGACGGATGCCAACATGTGCCACAGGAATTATTCATATGTTCTTAATGAACCGGATTCAATAGCAGTGGATGTGGTCAGGTCGCTTACCTTTGACGGAGCATACAACATCGGTTGTAATGGTGATGAAGGAACAATAGACATTACTGTTTCCGGCGGAAGTGGCACAGGGACCTATACTTACAACTGGACCAGCCCTGATTATCCCGAGTGGTCATCAAGCATGGAAGATCTTACCCGTGTTGCGGGAACATACACCTTATCCATAACAGATATTAATGGCTGTATCAACAACAGGGTCATTACACTCACCCAGCCTGAACCACTGTCGCTGTCACTGGATGTGTCTGCAATAACCTGTCTTAATGCTCCAGCATACAATGACGGAGTCATTGATCTGACAGTCAGCGGAGGCAGGGCGCCATATGGATATTCCTGGGAAGGGCCATCCGGCTTCACCTCTGGGCTTGAAGATATTTCCGGCCTGATGGAGGGCAGCTATACTATTACTGTAACTGATGATTATGGTTGCATGATAGCAGCTGATACCATCCTGTCCCTTCCGGAACCAATTGCTCTCTCTTTCCTGGAACCAGATTATAATGGTTTTGGAATCAGCTGTCTCGGAAGAACTGACGGTTGGCTTAAGGTAATCCCGCAGTCAGGGACGGCACCATACGTATTCTCATGGAGCGGACCTGACGGATATGTTACTTTAGGTACCGATTCAATATATAATCTCAGCGAAGGCACTTATTATGTGACTGCCACCGACAGGAATCTCTGCACAATCACACAGGAGGCTACTCTTGTCTCTCCGGGGCAACTGAGCATGACACTGAATATTGGCATGAGCAATGGGGGCGGTTATAATATAAACTGCAACGGAGCAGCCACGGGAGCGGTTGACATTACGCCGGTGAATAGTGCCGGTGTTTCGACCTATCTGTGGTCAGATGGTCTTTCGGGAGCATCGCGCAGTGATCTCGGGGTAGGTCTCCATGAGGTTATTTTAACAGACGGTAACGGGTGTATGGCTGACACATCGTTTATCCTGTCACAGCCGGATTCCCTGTTAATTGACTTCAGCATGGTTTCTCCATACTGTCCGGAGAGCAATGACGGCAGTATATTTGCCGGTGTAAAAGGAGGTGAGGGTACATACAGCTTCACCTGGAGCAATGGACAGACGACGCAGGAGGCACAAGGCCTCACTGCCGGCCTTTATATTATTGAAGCAATGGACTTTAACGGATGTGTGGTGAGAGATTCCCTGGATCTTAATGCCCTGAATGAAATTTGTGTGGGCATACCTAATGCTTTCTCTCCAGATGGTGATGGTATAAATGAGTACTGGAATATTACCCGTATCGCTTTCTATACGGAGGCTGAAGTAATTATTCTTAACCGCTGGGGCGAAATGGTCTGGAAATCCGAGAAGGGATATCCTCAGCCATGGGACGGCCGTGCTTCAAATGGAAAGGAATTACCTATGGATTCTTACCATTATGCCATAGATCTGCATAACGGCGACAAGCCAATAGTCGGACATGTGACCATCATCAGGTGATATGAATTATAGAGGAGGAACATGTAAGGTGAAAAAGAGTTGGTTGATAATAGTTGCAGTTATGATAGTATCAGGTCTTGATGCTCAGCAACTGCCTGTTTACAGTCAGTATCTCTTCAATAAATACCTGATCAACCCTGCCGTAGCCGGCAGTGACGGTTATACGAGTATTAATCTTACCACAAGACAGCAGTGGACAGGATATGCAGGCGCTCCCCAGACATATTCCCTCAGCATGCAGGGACGATTGCTCAAACAGAAATATCTGATCCGCGAAAATATCTTCGACAGAAAGATATTTAAGCCGCATAGTGAAGGTAAAATTGGTCTGGGTGGTACTATTTATTCTGACATTAATGGCCTGGTACACCGTACCGGTTTTTCAACGTCATATGCATATCATCTCTGGCTGCGGGGGGGCACCCAGCTCTCGTTCGGACTGGCATTTACGGGATACTATTATAAGATAGACCAACGGCAGATACAGTTTGAAGACCCTGATGAACCGTGGCTGAACACTGACTTCAGGAAGGGAATATTTGTCCCGGATTTCAATTTCGGAGCCTACCTGTTGAACAGGAAGTTTGCAATCGGATTTTCCGCCCAGGAACTCATGGAGGGATTCATCAAAGCAGGAAGCCAGGCTTACAAAGACCTTGAGATATTCAGGACCTATTATCTTTTTGGCAATTACGACTTTGAGCCTGACGATAAATCATTAATTCAGCCCTCGTTGCTTATAAAGATGTCTGAACAGATCAGGCCACAGGCTGACATAGGCATCACCTACTCCTATGATAACAAGATCTGGGTTGGTGCAACCTTCAGGACAGGAAGTGCAATAATTGCAAACGTGGGTGTAAGGAAAGACAGGTTATTCTTCGGATATTCATTTGACTTCACCCTGCAGTCGATACAGATGTCTACCTATGGCTCACATGAGTTTATTGTTGCCGTTCGATTCGGGGATACACCGAGGAAATACCGCTGGCTTGACAGGTACTAAGACCGTCGTTTTGATAAAACGTAGATTAGCGAGCTGGCACTGTTCTTCCTGAAGAGACTACCGGCGGTAAGTAATAGTCCGGCCACAAGGCCCCTTGCCAGGGCCAGCCTCCGCCCCTCATTTTTATAACCAAGAGCGGATATATAGAAGATGTCAAGAGGCATAGGCAATATTCTGTCGCAGGTAAAACCGTGATCCTCAGCAAGCCTGACAAGTGCCTCCGGGGAGAAGTGCCACAGGTGCCTCGGTACGTCCAGCGCCGCCCAGCGGTTTCCGTACCACCTGGCATCCGCCGAATCGAGATTCGGCAGGGCTATAAGACATCTGCCTTCATCTTTCAGAATCCTGTTTACCTCAGACAGCCACTTGCCGGGGTCATACAGGTGTTCAAGCACATGCCAGAATGTGATGCATTCAACCGATAGTTCATCGACTTCACTAAGTTCTGAGGGAGGAACGGCATTGACTGCAAACCTGGTAACGGAGTATTCCCTTGCCTTGTCATTCAGTTCTATGCCAGTCACTGTCCAGCCTTTTTTCTGCATAAAGGAGGCAAAATAGCCGGTGCCGCTACCGATATCTATAAGGTTTCCTGTTTTCCTGCCGGTTGCCCCGGCAACCAGCCTGTATTTCTTTCTGAGCATCAAGCCTCTGGCAATGTGATAGAAATAGTCTGCCAGGCTGTTTTTTTTGTCGGAATGCGATATATAATCATCCGAAACATAATAGCGGTGAATTTCATCTTCGGAGGGAGGATTGACAGTGAATGCCAGTCCGCATCTCCTGCACCTGTCTATTGTATATGTTTCACCACTGACGAGGTGATCTCTTGCTGATAACAGAAAGGAGACATCCTCCGATCTGCATTGCGGGCAGAAGGTTTTCTCAGTCATTCCTGCGCAGGACCTTGGTTTGAGTAAGTGCAGCAAGAACAAGAAGAGCCATCAGCACCAGGGATCCGGTCATGGAGACTTTATTCCCGGTCTTGTATGACTGTGGTTCAAACCTGAAGGTGATGGTATGTTTTCCGGCCGGGAGTGCCATGCCTCTTAGAACATAATCTGTCCTGAAATGTCCCGCAGGTTGTTCGTCAATATAAGCCTGCCACCCGTACCGGTAATATATCTCCGAAAAAACTGCTATCCTGTCTGCAGACAGATCAGATGTATATGTAAGCATGTTCGGCTCATATGAGGTAAGGAAGATTGTGTCTCCCACAGCACCCTCTGTATCGGCAACAGAGATCATATCCGAGAATCTCCTGTCAACAACAGCCTCCTCTTTGGGATTGGCGGTCTTGATAGCCTGCAGCTCGGCATCAGCATTTTCTACAAACGAAACCTTATTGACCAGCCAGGCATTGCCACAGGCATATCTGTTTGTCAGAGGGGAGGCGTCGGGATTAATGATCACATACCTGGTGTTCAGCATGTTAAGTGCATTAAGGTGCTTCATCACCCCCTCTGCATCTTCCCACGATGAGGTTGATCTGAGGCTGGTTATCAATGAGTTGATGTCATCTGTCAGGCCATCTTCAATGAGTTCCTGGTATCTTTTCATCTTCACGCCGCTGTAGCCCCCTACAGACTTATGATGGTAAGATGTGGAGGCATCATTAAATACTGAAACGGTAAGGTTCAGCACACGATAATCCTCTTTGTCGGTAAGGATCTCTTTATCAGCCTGTGAAGGAGCAAATGAGTTGAGGGCTGCCCTTTTTGTCTCGAAGCCTGAGGCACCGAGGTATCGGGTGTCAACCGGCACCTGGTCAACGAGGAACAGTGCGCCAAGGCCAATGAGAGTGTATTTTGCCTTTATCTTTTCCTTCAGGAAGAGCCACAGAAGTAATGCTCCCAATCCTATTAACACGGCTGATCTCAGTGCATCAGCCCTTAGCATCATCTTCCTGTCAGCTATCATTGCATCCTTTACCCAGTTCAGGGAATCCGGGATGGCTTTTTCATCAGGTCTCAGGAAAGAGCCGGCAATACCGGGTACAAGGAAAAAAATCAAAGCTACTCCTCCGGTGACCAGGGCAGCAGTTATGACAGATTTAATGGCTTTCTCGCGGGTAACAGTACCCTCGGATATATCTCTTAATGCGAGAACAGATAGCAGAGGAACCAGCACTCCTGCCATGACAAGCGTCATTGACACAGCCCTGAACCTGTCATATCCCGGGAAGTAGTCAATGAATAATGATGTGAGTGGCATGAAATTTTTACCCCAGGAGAGGAACAGGGAGAGCAGCACTGCTGCCAGGATCCACCATTTCTCCTTTCCCCTGACGATCATAAGACCCAGCATGAACAGGAAAAGAATCACGGCTCCGAAGTAAACCGGTCCGCTTGTGCCGGGCTGTTTTCCCCAGTATACGGACAGCTGATTCTGTGCCTGGCCCATATTGTTCTTTCTGAGGGCCTTTACCGTTTCCGTAGTGTTAGCGAAGGGTACAGTTGCGCCTCCCCTGAAGTTGGGTATCAGGAATGTGAAAGATTCACCTGTTCCGTAGCTCCATTGTGTTATATACTCCTTGTCAAGACCGCTGCCGTCACCTCCGTTGGCCTGGGTCAGGTCACTCTTGCCCCTTGTTGATTCCTTGCTGTATTCCCAGGTGGAATAGAGCGATGCAAAGTTGACCGAGAAAGCTATCAGCGCTGCCACAACAAGCATCCCAAAAGTCGTCATGAATGCAGGCAGGGTCTTCTCTTTTATGGCAGAGACCAGTTCAAAAACACCAAACACAAGAACGATAAGCCCTGTATAATAGGTGACCTGAAAGTGGTTGGCCATGATCTGCAGAGAGAGGAAAAGTGCAAAAAGCGATCCTCCCGTTATGGCATTTTTACGGAACGAATAGACAACACTCCCGACAACAGGCGCCATATATGCCATTGCATAGGCTTTTGTGTTATGCCCTGCCGAGAGGCTTACGAAAAGATAAGAACCGAAACCGTAGGCGATTGCTCCCGCCATGGCAAGCCATGGGTTCACCCTGAAGAATAACAGCATTATGTAGAAGCCCAGCATGGAGAGAAACAGGGCTGCAACCGGTGTTTTGTAAAGCTTGAGAAGATCATCAAGGTGTTTGAAAAGGTTACCGGGATACTTGACAGAGATCATGAAGGCCGGCATCCCGCCAAACATCGAGTTGGTCCAGAGCGGTTCCTTTCCGTATTGATCGCGGTAATCGTTTATCTCTTTTGATGAGGCTTCATAGACTTTGGTATCATGCGCATTGATCTTTCTGCCTTCCAGAACAGGGTAGAAATATACGAATGAGATCACGGTGAAGATAAGCACGGCAATTACATGCGGCAGGGCAGATTTCAATGCACTCACTTTCATATACATGTTTTTTTAAAGAATATCCCGGGTTTGGTATTATATGACAAAAATACACCAACGGATCATTAAATCAAATGCGTATATTATTATACATTTGCCGGAACAGGAAAGAGAAATGGGCATAGTTCAGAAGCAGACAATCCACGGGACTGTGTGGTCTTATGTTGGAGCCTTACTGGGTTTTGTGAACATCATTCTCCTTTCACCAAAGATCTTTTCTGCAGGTGAGATTGGCGTAGTACAGCTGCTTTTGTCATTCGCCACCATGCTGGCACAGTTCTCCAGCCTGGGATTTATCAACGTAATTAACAGGCTCTTCCCCTATTTCAGGGATAGCAGGGGGAGACACCATGGGTTCCTTGCTCTTTCATTGATCATAACACTTGCAGGTTTTCTCGCAGCACTGATCTTTTTCAAGATTTATGCTCCCCATTTTGAAAGGGCAAACCTTGAAAGATCACCGCTGATATCTGAATATTCATTCTATCTTCCCGCGCTGCTCCTTGTAACGTTACTGTTTAATCTTCTTGATAATTACAACAAGGTACTGTATGATGCCGTCCTGGGGACATTTCTCCGGGAGTTTCTGTTCAGGATCCTGAACCTCGTCCTGATATGTCTCTTCTGGGCGGGCCTGATAGACTTCGGGGGGTACGTTTTTGGTTATGTTGTTTCACAGGGAGTACCTCTTGTCGTCATCTTTATCAGCCTTCTGCGCAGGGGAGAGATTTCGCTCAAGCTTGAGCCGGGGCATCTCACTCCCCATCTAAAGAGAGAGATCATCATCCTCTGTCTGTTCGGTATAATAACCGGATTCAGCAGCATCATCCTTACAACGCTCGATAAGCTGTTTATAAATCGTTACCTGGGTGAAGCAGATGTCGGAATTTATTCGATCGCCTCATACTTTGCGGTGTTGATCGCCTTGCCCGGCAGATCGATATCAAAGATATCCATTCCTTTCCTGGCGGAATCATGGAAAAAGAATGACAGAGACACTATCAGGGATATGTATGTGCGAAGCAGTATAAGTCAGTATGCTGTCGGACTGCTTATTATCATCGGTCTGCTGGTAAACATTGACAATATTTTCCGTCTTTTGCCTGACATTTACAGTAAGAGTGCCGCGGTGATCATCCTGATAGGTACAGGTAACCTGGTGAGCGGCTCAGCAGGTATCAACGGAGTTATTCTGAGCACCTCCTCCCTTTACAGGTATCAGACCTGGCTGATGTTCATACTGATAATAGTCTTTGTAAGTACGAGCATGGTTTTCATACCTCTCTTTGGCATTACAGGGGCAGCACTCGCTTCGATGGTTTCAACTATTGTAAACACCGGGCTAAGTGTTTTTATCGTTGGCAGGAGGTTCGGTCTCTGGCCGTACAGCATCATCCATCTGAAGATGTCTGCGGTAGGCATTGTGGCACTTCTGGCAGGTTACGCTCTGCCGCAGATGTCACTCTTGCCTGACATAGCAGTGAGAAGCCTTTTGGTGACAGTGATCTTTGCTGCCGGTGTTTATTTCTGGAGGCTGTCGGATGACATGAACAGGGTGGCCGGTTCTGTCATAGGGCGTTTAAAAAGGTGGTTATAGAACATCCAGCAGATTCCCGAGCTTAACTGTGAGGGCCCGGCGCGAATATTCCAGATGATGACCGCTTCTTTTTGCGGCTTTACCCCCGGCGACATCAAGTATGAAATCACGCATCCCCTGTACATCATCGTAGCCGAATATCCCTTTGTAGCCACATATAGCCAGCAGGCGTGCTGCATCCCCATCAGAAGGGCCAAGGAACAACACCGGTTTTTCCGTTGCCAGGTATTCAAATATTTTACCGGTAAGAATTGACTTGCTTGACCTGTGATCAGGAATGATCAGGAGCAGCATGCTTGATTCCATCATATGCCTGATAGCAACAGGATGATCACAATATTGTACAAACTCGGTGTTCACCTCATCTTTGCCTGCAGGAAACATCTGCTGTACCTGTTCCGGTATTGTGCCGACAAACCTGAGTGTCACCGGCATATCGTTTACCCTGATATTTCTTATGGCTTCAATGAAGCCTTTAATGGGATAGGCCTGTGACAGGGTTCCTACATATGTGATTGTAAATTTATCGGGAACAACGGGAATAATACCTTCAAAATCCTCTTCGTCATATCCGTTTGGGAGAACGTGTATCTTCTTTTCAATGTCTTCACCCTTGGATGCTAACATTGAGGCAAGTGTCTGTCCCACTGTAATTATCAAATCGGCCCTGGCCAGTACAGACCGCTCCATCTTCCTGTCAATCATTCTGGCAGGCAGTGATGGCTTGAACATCTCATAGTAATAAATATCGGTCCAGGGATCCCTCATATCGGCAACCCATTTTATGGCGGGGAAACGACGTTTGAGCCTGTGGCCGATCAGTTGTGTCGAGTGGGGAGGGCTGGTGGTTATGACATGAGTGATCTTTTCATTCCTTATCAGTTCGCAGGCTTTTCTGAACGCAAACCTGTTCCAGCCTCTCCGTGGGTCCGGGATGAAGAAATTTCCCCTGACGAAGCGGCTGATAGCACCTCTTAAACTCCTGCCGGTTCCCGAGGCAAAACCTGAATGAGGTATTTTCGACTGATCCTTGCTGTAAAGGGCAAAGTAATTAACCGCCCTGGTAAGATGTACCTCCACATCCAGGGGTATTTCTCCGAATAAAGAAGGATCCTTATACGGATATGCCGCATATTCAGGTTTTATTGTGACTACGACGGGGAGCCATCCGGATGACGGAAGGTATTTTGCGAATTTGAGCCAGCGCTGTACTCCCGCACCTCCGCTGGGAGGCCAGTAATAGGTGATGATAAGTACCTTTGCCGGCCTGGATCTCATGTTACAGTTTCTTCAGTTGATTCTGCATGCTGACCTTGTCAGCTATTATGGATCTCAGTCTGCCGACAGGGACCCTTTCCTGCAGCATGGAGTCGCGGTACCTGATGGTCACGGTCTCGTCCTGCACGGTCTGATAGTCAATGGTTATACAGTAAGGAGTGCCAATCGCATCCTGACGGCGGTAACGCTTACCTATTGAATCCTTTTCATCATACTGGCAGTTAAAATCGAACTTAAGATCATCGATGATCCTGCGTGAGATATCAGGAAGGCCATCCTTTCTCACCAGCGGCAGCACAGCCAGTTTCACCGGCGCCAGTACAGCCGGCAGCTTCAGAACCACCCTGCTGTCAGCTTCCCCGTCTTCCCTGGTGAGATCTTCCTCGTAGTAGGAGGCAGCCATCACCTGGAGGAACATGCGGTCAACGCCTATCGAGGTCTCTATCACGTAGGGGATATATGATTCGTTCTTCTCAGGGTCAAAATACTGCATCTTCTTACCACTGTAATCCTGATGCTGTTTGAGGTCGAAGTCAGTTCTGGAATGGATGCCCTCCACCTCTTTGAACCCGAACGGGAATTTGTATTCTATGTCGGCAGCGGCATTGGCATAATGCGCCAGTTTATCATGATCATGGAAGCGGTAGTTGTCATCGCCGAAGCCAAGAGCGCGGTGCCATTTCATCCTTACCTCCTTCCACTTGCCAAACCACTCCAGTTCGGTGCCGGGTCTGACAAAAAACTGCATCTCCATCTGCTCGAACTCACGCATGCGGAAGATGAACTGCCGTGCAACGATCTCGTTTCTGAAGGCTTTACCTATCTGGGCTATCCCAAAGGGGAGCTTCATGCGACCTGTCTTCTGAACATTGAGAAAATTGACAAAGATACCCTGTGCTGTCTCGGGGCGCAGGTAAACCTTCATTGCCCCGTCGGAGGTTGATCCTATCTCCGTTGAAAACATCAGGTTAAACTGCCTTACCTCGGTCCAGTTTTTTGTACCTGAGATGGGACAGACGATCTCGTTGTCAATAATTATCTGTCGCAGGGCGACAAGGTCAGGCCCCGCCAGAGCCTCCACAAATCTTTTGTGAAGGGTGTCGTACTTCTCCCGTGTCTCGAGGATACGGGGGTTGGTTGACCTGTAGAGCGTCTCGTCAAACTTTTCCCCGAAACGGCTGCGGGCCTTCGCCACCTCTTTCTCTATCTTATCATTAAGCTTTTCAAGATGCTCTTCGATCAGGACATCAGCACGGTATCTCTTCTTGCTGTCTTTATTATCTATGAGGGGATCGTTAAATGCATCAACATGCCCTGAGGCTTTCCATATTGTAGGGTGCATGAAGATTGCAGAATCAAGGCCCACAATGTTCTCATGCAACAGTACCATGCTGTCCCACCAGTACTTTTTGATATTGTTCTTCAACTCAACGCCATACTGCCCGTAATCATAAACAGCCCCGAGACCGTCATAAATTTCGCTTGAGGGAAAGACGTAGCCATACTCCTTGGAGTGGGCAATCAGTTTCTTAAAGATATCTTCTTGAGCCATAGTAACATTAAGGTTCTGCTTAATAACCGGGCAAAAGTATATTAAAATCTGCGGTTTTACAATCAGAGGTTTAAGTCTTAAATCAATTTGTATCTTTACTTTTCGTTTTTGAAAATACCTTTATGAAAGTTAGGTGTGATTTTCTTGTATTAGGATCTGGCATCGCCGGTCTCTCTTTTGCCCTCAAGGCTGCTGAGCACGGGAAGGTATGTGTGATCACCAAGGCCAGGATGGATGATTGTAGTACTAACTACGCCCAGGGTGGGATAGCTGCGGTGATGTATGAGCCCGACAACATCGAAAAGCATGTCAGGGATACCATGATAGCAGGTGCAGGCTACTGCAATGAGGAGATAGTGAGGATGGTTGTAAGTGAAGCCCCGTCGAGGATCAGGGAGCTCATAGAAATGGGTGTCGATTTTGACAAGAAGCCGGACGGAACACTGGATATGGCTATGGAGGGAGGACACACCGAACACCGGATCCTTCACCACAAGGACTCTACTGGCGCAGCCATAGAGCAGGTCCTCATAGAAAAGGCACGTGAACACAGGAACATAAATATATATGAGGATCACTTTGCTATTGACCTTCTGACACAGCATAACCTTGGGGAGTATGTTACCAGGGAATGGAAAAACATTGAGTGTTATGGTGCCTATGTGGCTGACCTGAGTACGAGCAAGGTGAAGACATTTCTTTCAAAGGTGACCGTGCTGGCTACCGGAGGATGTGGTAATATATATCTTACAACCACCAACCCGCCTGTTGCTACCGGTGATGGTGTAGCTATGGTTCACAGGGCCAATGGTGTCCTGGAGAACATGGAGTTCATCCAGTTCCATCCAACTTCCCTTTATGATCCCAATGTACGGCCGTCGTTCCTGATCACGGAAGCGCTAAGAGGCTTTGGGGCAGAGCTGCGGAACAGTAACGGTGAGAAGTTTATGCCCAGGTATCATGTCAGAGGTTCGCTTGCACCGCGCGATGTTGTAGCCAGGGCAATAGACTATGAGATGAAACTCCGGGGCGACGACTTTGTATGGCTTGACTGCACACATCTCGACAGCGAGGAGCTTAAGTCGCATTTCCCTCATATCTATGAGAAATGCATGACTAAAGGGATTGACCTTACCAGGGACATGATACCGGTTGTCCCTGCAGCACATTATTCATGCGGGGGTGTCAGGGTCGACAGGAATGGCAGGAGTTCCATCGACAGGCTGTATGCCGTCGGGGAGGTCTCGTCCACAGGATTGCACGGAGCGAACAGACTGGCATCCAATTCACTGATAGAAGCAGCTGTTTATGCTCACCGTGCTGCCGAGGATGCCTCCGCACGCACCGTAAGTCTTAACCATGAAGAAAAGATACCCACATGGAACTACCACGGCACTGCCCATCTGGAGGAAATGGTCCTTGTAACGCAGAACTACCGCGAGATGCAGATGATCATGAGCAACTACGTGGGGATTGTCAGGTCTGATCTAAGGCTTGCAAGAGCAAAAACAAGGCTCGAGATAATTTACCAGGAGACAGAGGATCTCTACCGGAGATCAACACTGTCAAGACAGCTGATAGAGCTTCGTAATCTCATTGCAGCAGGATATCTCGTGATAAAAATGGCTCAGAACAGGCAGGAGAGCCTCGGGCTTCACTATTCAATAGACTATCCTGCCAGACCAGGTTCAGAATTTTAGTTAATGGATAATATGGATAATAAAGAGTTCGGCATTGATCCTGCCGCAAGGGGCGAGAGCGCCTTCCTAACCGCTCCATTCAGAGGCAGGAATGCTTTATGGAGATACTTTCTAGGTGCGGTATTACCATTTCTGGCGAGTAATTTTATAGGGGCAATTCCGCTCCTGATCATAACGATCAGCCATTCACTTGATAGCGGGGATATACCAATGAAGGGAGGGATGCCTGATTTTGAACTGATGGGAATAGATCTCAATTTCGGGTTTGCACTTACCCTTTTCCCGTTTCTGCTGGCCTTTCTCACTATCATCTTCCTGGTAAAACCGTTGCATGGACGCAACTTCAGAACTGTGTTGAACGGGGATCGTAGGGTACGCTGGGGCAGGATGATGATTGCTGCTCTTGTCTGGATTATGATTTCGGCTTTCTGGCTTTACTATTCCGTAAAGAGTGATCCCGGTAACTTTAATCTTAATAATACCTCCTCCTCGTTGTTGGTACTTGCGGTTCTGTCATTGCTGCTTATACCATTCCAGGCGGCATTCGAGGAGATACTGTTCAGAGGGTATCTCATGCAGGGTTTCGCCGTACTGGCGCGTAACAGGTGGGTGCCGGTGGTAATGACTTCAATACTGTTCGGGCTCATGCATTCTCTGAACCCTGAAGTACAGGAATATGGGTTCATTACTATGATGCCTCAATATATATTCTTCGGTCTCGTATTTGCTGTGCTGACGATGTTTGATGACGGGATTGAGCTGGCAATAGGCGCACATGCAGCTAACAATGTCTTCCTGTCAATTTTCCTGACCAATAAGGATATGGCCCTGCAGGCGCCGGCATTGTATGAACAGGTGGAGATATATCCGTGGAAAGACTTTACGGGTCTGGTTATTATGTCGGTTGCTTTTGTGGTAATAATGGCAATAATTTTCCGCTGGAAGGATATCAGAAAGCTTTATGCAAAGATAGATATGCCTGTTGCATCAGATACCGTAGATGCCGGTTAAGTCACCGCCTCTGAAGCTGCCCCATTTTTCCCTTATTTCGGCTATAATCTCCCGTATTTCGCAGACATCCAGAGATGTAAGGAGCCTTAGCCTGGTCTCTTTGAAGCCAGGCAATCCCTTGAAGTAATTTGAGAGATGTCGTCTCATCTCGAGAATTGCAGCTTTGCCCTCCTTGTGTTCAAGCGATTTATCAAGATGCAGAAGGGCAAGGTCCGCCTTCTCTTCCACACCTGGTTCCGGCAGGAGTTCGCCGGTGTCAAGATAATGCCGGATGTCTCTGAAAATCCATGGTTTGCCAAATGTTGCCCTGCCTATCATTATAGCGTCAACACCATATTTCTCAAACATCTGCCTTGCCCGTTCAGGCCCGTTGACATCACCATTGCCGATTATGGGGATTTTTATCCGGGGGTTGTTCTTGACTTCACCTATCAGTGTCCAGTCAGCCTCACCACGGTACAGTTGGGCCCTGGTACGTCCATGTATCGTAAGTCCTGAAATCCCCACATCCTGAAGACGTTCCGCCACTTCACGGATAATTTTGGTGTTGTCATCCCACCCCAGCCGGGTCTTTACTGTAACAGGGATCTTTACTGCCCTGACAATAGCTGATGTCATTTCGATCATCAGAGGGATGTTTTGCAGCATCCCGGCACCGGCTCCGCGGGCTGCTATTTTTCTTACGGGGCATCCGAAGTTAAGATCAATAACATCAGGCCCTGCCTCCTCTGCCCTGATGGCTGCTTCAACCATAGAGTCCGTTATGTGGCCATACAGCTGAATACCTATCGGCCTCTCATAATCAAAAAGGTCAAGTTTCTTTACGCTGCTCCTGCCATCCCTGATTAATCCGTCAGAAGAGATAAACTCGGTATACATGAAATCTGCCCCGAACATTTTACATACATACCTGAAAGAAGGATCGGTGATGTCTTCCATAGGAGCAAGGAAGAGAGGCTGCTCCCTCAGTATGGTGTTACCGAGTTTCACGGCTGCTTACTGGTTGTCCTGGTTAACTTCAAAAAGTGTCGGCGAGAGGTCCTGCTTCACTATTTCGTTCTTACGGAATACATATACAAGACCGTATTTTTCAGTGTTTGCCCGCTTCTCCTCCTCGGGCAGTGATGCAAAACTTGATTCGATTTCATTCCAGAGCGATGCGATGAGTTCATCGGCATTTCTCCGTAGTTCAGAAGTCCGGCTTACACAATCTGTTGCCCTGCGGTTGATGGTTTTATAATGGTTTCTTGTCTCCAGAAACTTTTCATAACGGACCTTGACAACGGCAATAGTGGGGTTTGTCACCGGCATGTTCCCTTTCCTTATCCTGTATTCCTCGCCATCAATTATACGTTTACCCCATGCTACCAGCTCGTTCTCTGTGGTAAGAGCCGGGAGCGAAGAGTCATCGGTGGCAATGCCATATAATGACCTTGTTTCCGGAGGTAACTCTCCTCTTGCTATCGCCATATTCATAACCTTTAGAAAATGAGTGATATATAGCCTGGCCTTGCGGGATGTGTCCTGGTTTGATTTTCCCTTCTCACTCTGGTTAACAAGGGTTTGTTTCTGGTGGCTTATTGCATTTTCAAAAACAGGCAGGAAAGCCTGGATCCTTACCAGTGTTTTCATTGTGAAAGCAAGTTTGAAAGGAGGGATGTCCTTGCTCATTTCAATTGCTTTCTTCAGGGCTCTCAGACGGGCAGAATCAGTGTTGGGAAGGCGGCGATAGGGCATGGAAGTATCTTAATGTCTTTAGTGATAAAATGCGAATATACATTCTAATAAAAAGGTGACAATGCCCTTCGCATATAAAAATTGTTGATATCCTGAAAAATATCAACAGCTCTTGCTACATTAGCGTGACAAAAAATCTATAGCGAGATGTTTGAAAAAGAAGTTTACACCAATCGACGTAACAGGCTCAGGGCGCTGATGAAAAGCGGTATCGGCCTTTTCATCGGAAATGTTGAATCTCCGGTGAACTATCCTGACAATACCTATCATTTCAGGCAGGACAGTGATTTTCTTTATTTCTTTGGGATAGATCTGCCCGGATTGGCTGGGGTTATTGATTTCGATTCGGGAGATGAGGTTGTTTTTGGCACTGATTTCGATGTGGATGACATTGTCTGGATGGGGCCCCAACCTTCCGTCGCAGACCTTGCAGCAATGTCCGGCGTGAGGGATACTCTACCGATGGCGAAGCTTGTTGATCATATACAAAAAGCTATAGCCGGTGGCAGGGAGGTTCATCTGTTACCGCCATACAGGGCAGAGACCAGGATGACGCTCGGGACGATCTTCAGGGAAAATCCGTGCCAGATGACATCAAGGGCATCTGAGATGTTGATCAGGGCTGTGGTGTCGATGAGATCACTCAAGGAAGAGGTCGAGATTGCCGAGATCGAGAAAGCCGCAGATATTGCGTGTGAGATGCAGACCACAGCTATGCGCATGTGCAAACCAGGGGTTACGGAACAGGAGATATTCGGGGTAATAGAAGGCATTGCCTGGGCAAAGGGAGCCGGTCCCTCATTCCCGACTATTTTGAGCATTAACGGTCAGACTCTTCATAATCATAAGCATAACAATGTTCTCAGGGAAGGGAGGATGATGGTCACCGACTGCGGCGCTGAATCAAATATGCATTATGCTGCCGACCTCACAAGAACTACTCCTGTCGGAGGGCATTTCAGCCAGCGCCAGAGAGAGATATATGAGATAGTGCTTAAAGCAAATACTGAATCAATAAAGAAAGCCGGCCCGGGGATATCCAATCGTGACCTTCACCTGAATGCCTGTACTATAATAGCTGCCGGCCTCAGGGATCTCGGCCTGATGAAAGGCGATATCGATACGGCGGTGGCAGAAGGAGCTCATGCTCTCTTTATGCCTCATGGCCTTGGACATATGATGGGGCTTGATGTTCATGATATGGAGGGGCTGGGAGAAAATTTCGTAGGGTACAATGAAGAGGTAAGACGGAGCACACAGTTTGGGCTTAAGTCGTTACGCTTTGCCCTGCCCTATAAGCCGGGCCATGTGTTCACTGTTGAACCCGGCATTTATTTCATTCCTGAACTGTATGCCAAGTGGAGGTCAGAGGGAAAGCATAAGCAATTCATTGATTATGACAGGGTAAGTACATATCTTGATTTTGGGGGTATCAGGGTTGAAGACGATGTGCTCATAACAGATGGAGGATGCAGGATGCTTGGCAAGACCGCACCCAAGACAGTTAAAGAGATTGAGGAGACCTGCCGGTAAGACGGAACTCTCTTATTCCTTTTATTGCCGAAGAGGGCGCCCCGGTCAGGAGCCGCTCTCATTTAACCTCAGAACGCTTTGAAATATTCGCGGTTCAGCCGGGCTATATTAAGTAGCTTGATCTGCTTGGGACACTGAGCCTCGCAGGCACCTGTGTTTGAACAGTTGCCGAATCCGTTCCTGTCCATCTCGGCTATCATTGCCCTTACCCGCTCTTTTGCCTCGGGCTTTCCCTGGGGCAGGAGGGCATACTGAGATATTTTGGCAGACACAAACAGCATGGGAGAGGCATTCTTGCAGGCAGCAACACAGGCTCCACATCCGATGCATATAGCGGAATCAAAAGCTTCATCGCTGTTCTTTTTTGTCACCAGTATTGAATTGGCTTCTGAAGCTGCTCCGGCTGTCACTGAAATAAACCCGCCTGCAACCTGTATCCTGTCAAGGGCACTACGGTCAACAATCAGGTCTTTGATCACCGGGAAAGGCCTGGCCCGCCATGGTTCAATTACTATTGTCTCGCCCTCTTTGAAATACCTCATGGAGAGATGGCAGGTTGTCAGGCCCGGAACAGGGCCGTGAGGATAACCATTGATATACATGCCACAGCTGCCGCAAATCCCTTCACGGCAGTCGTGATCAAAGGCAACAGGTTCCTTTCCGTCATCTATAAGTCTGCTGTTCAGCAGGTCAAGCATCTCAAGGAATGACATGTCAGGGGAGACACCGTCAAGGTCATATGATACGAATGCACCTTTGGATTTTGCATTCTTCTGTCTCCATATCTTAAGTTTCAGCTTCATTTCAGGAATAATTTCAATAGGTTATTTATAGCTTCTTTCCTTAAGTTCAACGAACTCGAATTTCAGGGGCTCTTTGTTCAGAATGGGCTCATTATCACCGTTATATTCCCATGCAGCGACATATGAATATTCGGAGTCGATTCTTTTGGCTTCGCCATCAGGTGTCTGGCTCTCTTCGCGGAAGTGGGCCCCACATGACTCTTTCCTGTTAAGGGCGTCAGTGATCATCAGTCCTGCCAGTTCAAGAAAGTCGGCTACCCTGCCGGCTTTTTCAAGCTGCTGATTCAGGTCTTCCCCCTCACCGGTCACCAGCAGATTGCTCCAGAACTCCTTTTTCAGCTCTGTGACAAGTTCTTTTGCCTTCATAAGCCCCTCCTCGTTCCTTGTCATACCGCAGTAGTCCCACATGATCTTACCGAGCCGTTTATGAAAACTCGATGCTGTCTCTTTGCCTTTTATCGACAGCAGCTTATCTATTCTTTCCCTGGCGGTCTTCTCCGTCTCATCGAATTCTGCACCGGTGGTAGGTATGCGGGGTGTTCTTATCTCACCTGACAGGTAACTGCTTATTGTGACAGGGAGGATGAAGTAGCCGTCGCCGGCGGCCTGCATCAGCGAGCTGGCTCCCAGCCTGTTGGCTCCATGATCGGAGAAATTCGCCTCGCCAATGGCAAACAATCCCGGGATAGTTGTCATAAGCTCATAGTCGACCCAGAGGCCTCCCATGGTATAATGGCCTGCCGGGTAGATCTGCATAGGTACTTCATAAGGGTTCATCCCTGTGATGGCACTGTACATCTCGAACAGGTTGCCGTATTTGTTCTCAATGGCTTTTTTGCCCTGTTTTTTTATTGCGTCACGGAAGTCCAGGTTAACAGCCAGGCCTGTTTTGCCCACACCGTATCCTGCATCGCACCTCTCTTTGGCAGCCCTTGACGCCACATCGCGTGGCACCAGGTTGCCGAAAGCAGGATAACGGCGTTCAAGATAATAATCGCGTTCTTCCTCCGGTATATCATTGGCCGGCCTGTTGTCTCCCTTGTTTTTCGGGACCCAGATCCTCCCGTCGTTACGCAGTGATTCTGACATCAGGGTCAGTTTGCTCTGGAATTCGTTAAGCTGTGGTATGCTTGTGGGATGTATCTGAACGAAGCTTGGATTGGCAAAAGCTGCTCCCTTTTTGTAGGCTTTCCATGCAGCCGAGGCATTGCTGTTGACAGCCAGGGTAGAGAGATAGTACACTGTGCCGTAACCTCCTGTGGCCAGAACGACGGCATGGGCTGAATGTCTCTCAATCTCCCCGGTAATGAGGTTACGGGTTATTATGCCCCTTGCCTTACCGTCAATTACAACAAGGTCAAGCATGTCACGGCGGGGGAACATGGTAACGGTTCCGGCCTTAATCTGCCTGTTGAGTGAGGAATAGGCGCCCAGCAGACACTGTTGCCCGGTCTGCCCCTTTGCGTAGAAAGTACGGGACACCTGCACGCCGCCAAATGAACGTGTGTCAAGGGTGCCGCCATATTCACGGGCGAAAGGAACGCCTATGGCCGTATAATGGTCGATGACCTGGTTGCTGACCTCTGCTATGCGATAGACGTTTGCCTCACGGGCACGGAAGTCCCCACCTTTAATCATATCATAGAAGAGCCGGAAAATGTTGTCACCGTCATTCTTGTAGTTCTTTGCAGCATTGATGCCGCCCTGGGCAGCTACCGAGTGTGCCCGGCGCGGTGAATCCTGGTAACAAAAAACCTTGACGTTGTATCCCAGCTCTCCCAGCGAGGAGGCAGCTCCGGCTCCCGAGAGTCCGGTGCCTATTACAATGATATCAAGCTTCTTCTTGTTGGCCGGGTTCACCAGCTTTGATCCTGACTTGTATCTGGTCCATTTATCTTCCAGCGGACCATCGGGTATCTTTGCATTCAGAGTTATCATAGTGTTTCACTTCTTCAGGTTATTTGAAAAGCCAGATGATGAGAGGAATAGCGGCAAATCCCAGGGGGAGTACTATCGAATAGATGAGCGAGACCGCTTTGATTACCGGAGTCCAGAATTCATTTACCCAGCCGAGAGTCTGAAAAGCTGACTGCAGGGCATGGTACAGGTGCAAACCCAGTAAAAGAAAACAGACCCAGTAAAGGATGACATATCCGGGTATGGAAAACAGCTGGTAGGCTACTGAATAAAAATCTTCCGGATCTCCTTCAACAATTCCGAGCTTGATAAAGTAGAAATTGAAGAAATGAATCACGAGAAAGATAAGCACGGAGCCACCTGTCCATATCATGAATTTTGAGAATGCAGTGGTGTCGGCTTTGTTCCGTACAGCATATCTTACAGGGCGCGCAAGCCAGTTGCGTACCTGCAGGATGATACCGTAGGAAATGTGGATCACAATAGTCAGGAAGAGTAATACCTCCACAACCTTGACCAGCGGGAAAGTCGCCATAAAATGGGCAGCATTGTTAAAGGGTTCCGGATCACTCTTGAGAAGCATCAGATTGATGCCGAGATGTACCGGCAGGAACAGCAGCAGGAACAAACCGGCCAGCGCCATCACAAATTTCTTCGAGACGGCCGAGAAAAGAACTTTGTTCATCGGCAATGTACTTTTGAATTCAGGGTTATTTGGAAAATTACTGAAAAATCTTTTCTTACTTGTAAATTTAGAAAGTTTTTCTCCCATAACAAAAGAACAATGATCAGGAGTGTACAATTTGAAGGAATAACGGTTTCATACAGGGTGACCGGCAGCGGCAGACCGGTTGTATTGTTGCATGGTTATCTCGAAGCCGCCGGGGTATGGGAACCTCTTACAGAGAGGCTTGAGAAGGAGTTCAGGGTAATTTCTGTTGATCTTCCGGGTCATGGCGATTCAGGTGTTAAGAGCGAATGCCATACAATGGAGTTCCTTGCGGGAGCAGTCAGGGCGGTAGTGTCAGATGCAGGCGAGGAAAGGGTAGTGCTGGCAGGTCATTCACTGGGAGGGTATGTGGCCCTTGCATTTGTGGAGTTGTATCCCGGGTTACTTGCAGGATATGTACTGTTCCATTCGCATCCGCATGCCGACACAGCTGAGGCAGTAAGCAGAAGAAAAAGAGAGATAGCTGTAGTGGCTGCCGGAAGGAAGAACATCATGTATCCCGGAAATGTGAGCATGATGTTTGCGAAGAAGAACCTCGGTTCAATGGCCGGTGCCCTTGAAAGGGTAAAACTGATAGCATCACGTAACCCGGGAGAAGGGATTATCGCTCTCCTGAACGGGATGATAGCCAGGCCATCCAGGCAGCTGGTATTGGAAGAAGGCCGTCTTCCGCTATTATGGGTACTTGGGAGGGACGACCTTTATTTCTCGCCCGGGAAAGCTTTGCGTGAGACGAAGCTACCGGAGAATGCGGAAGTGGTCATTCTGGAGAATTCAGGTCATCTTGGATTTATAGAAGAGACGCAGAGGTCTGCAGAACTACTGACCGTTTTTATTCGCAAGTTGAAGTGGTAGACTGATCTCAGATACTGTCAATATAGGCTAAGGCATCAAGCAATGTCCTGTCTATCTCCTGCCATATTGGATAGAATCCATTGTTGTCAAGCATGTTACGTGCTATGTAAGCCTTCAGCTGCACATAGATGATATTCCCTGAAACGGCCAGCTGATCGTTATTGACAGGAACGCCATTCTCTGCGGCAAACCTCACGAACCTGGTTGTTAGATCCTGGTCCGAAAGCCATTTGTCAAGAGAGGGCAGATCATTGAATCTCTTCAGGGTCTCACGATTGTCTTCAGTATATTTGAGGGCATATCTGTATAGTAACCCTGAGTTCCTGATGGCCAGGAAATAATCAGTAATACCGTTTGTGTCAATAGGGATGAAGATATCCGGCATGATCCCTCCACCGCCGTACACGGTTTTTCCGCCGGGGGTGGTATAACGGAGGGAGTCATCCAACCTTATGGAGTCAGCCTCCTCGAACTCGCCGTGAATAAGCCTGTTACCAAGGTCTTCATAGTATTTTTCAATACCCTGGTCATATGGTTTTTGAATTGACCTGCCTGTCGGGGTGTAGTATCTGGCGATGGTGAGTCTCATCCCTGATCCGTCACGGAACATGACAGGTTCCTGCACCAGTCCTTTTCCGAAGGAGCGGCGTCCGATTATGGTTCCACGGTCATTATCCTGAACGGCACCTGCCAGGATCTCGCTGGCAGAAGCACTCCACTCATCGATAAGAATGACCAGTTCGCCCTCCTCAAATTCTCCATGTGCTGTTGCCCTGATCTCCTGGCGCGGAGTCGACTTGCCCATCGTAAAGACGATGAGTTTACCTTCCGGGAGGAATTCGTCAGCAATCATTGTAGCCGCATCCATAACACCGCCTGAATTGCCCCTTAGATCGAGGATGAGTTTTTTCATCCCCTTGTCCTTGAGCTCACGAATTCCCTTCTTGAATTCATCATGTGTTGTCAGCGCAAAGTTGGATATCTTCATATAACCCACATCATCCGACATCATATAGGAGACATCGATACTGTAGATAGGAATTTTGTCACGGACAATGTCAAACGGAAGTAACCTGTCAGCTCCCTTGCGCTCGATTTTCAATTCAACCTTTGTACCACGGGGTCCCTTGAGCATTTTGACTATATCTTCATCAGGGATTGTCTTACCGGCTATCAGTGAGTCATTTACATAGATTATTTTATCCCCGGGGATGATTCCGGCCTTTTCGGATGGGCCTCCCGGTATGGTGCTTATAATTAAAACGGTATCGGTAAGCATATTGAAGGAGACCCCTATGCCGTCAAAGTTACCCTGCAGAGGTTCATTGGCCTGTGCCAGGTCTGTGGCGGGAATATACACAGAATGGGGATCAAGCTTGCGAAGCATTACCGGTATGGCTTCTTCAATCAGGGCATTGCGGTTTACTGTGTCAACATAATCAGATTCGATGATGTCAAGCACCCGGCTCAGTTTATCATTTGACGGTGGGAAATTTGTATACAATCCGTTCTGCGGGTGGGGCATGTAAAACCCAATCAGGATACCGGCTGCCACGGCAACTCCTATTATCAATGGAAGATATGCTCTGTTATATTTCATTTTTCTTTTCTCCGAGGTCAATGTAAACAAGCTCGATAGCTGCACGTTTAAGAAGCTCAATACCTTCAAGGTTCCGGTACTGGTTGCTGTAAACAACACGCCTGATGCCTGCCTGTATGATCAGCTTGGCACACTCCATGCATGGAGAGTCAGTGATATACAGAGTGGCGTTCTCGCTTGAGTTGTTTGACCTGGCTACCTTGGTGATGGCGTTGGCCTCAGCATGTAAAACGTAAGGTTTGGTAACATTATTCTCATCCTCGCAAACATTTTCAAAACCTGCCGGCGTTCCGTTATATCCGTCTGATATGATCATCCTGTCCTTGACTATCAACGCCCCCACTTTTCTTCTCTGGCAATAGGAGTTTTCAGACCATATTGCCGCCATGCGCAGATAGCGCCTGTCAAACTGATCCTGCTTCTCCCCGTAGGGATGAATGGCATCTTTTTTTGTCATCGTCTTTTATTTCGATGGCAAACTTAGTTGTTTTTGAGGCTATTTCAAAAAATCAGGACAAGGGCATCCTTGATTGGCTTATGCCTCTTTTCAGATACACCCGGCTGGAAAAGGTCCTTTAGTTGCTGTTTTTCCAGGTAAAGGCGTGAGGCCATTTTGAAATATTATATTCCACAGAGGTATGGCATATGTAGCATCCGTTTTCTTTTTCGGGTTTGCTGCCGCCGTGCGCCTCCATAAACTCCTCCAGGTCGTCATCTCCTCTTGAGCTGCCATGGCATGCACCGCAGCTTCCCAGTGTTTTTGGTGATTTACTGTAGGGCTGGTACTGTAACGACTGGTAGTTGTCAACGTCTTTTAACGAAGGCACCATTGCGTGCGGGCTGCCATGGCAGGCAGAGCACATAAGGTCACCATGCCCTGTTGAATTTCTGTACAGGACCGCTGTGCTGCCTACATCGGTGACACCGGTATGACAGTCGGAGCATGATGGCTCGTTGACCCACGGAACCCTTCCGGAATTGGTTGAGGCGGCAACCTGCTCCATGGTGCCATGGCATTTTGTACAGTTACCATCGGCCGCCGTATGTTTTGCACTACGGTTGCATTTGGTTGTATTACCGGGGTGACAGTCATAGCATGAGGCACCTTTGTCAGCATGGAACCCGTGGAGAGCTTCCGAAAGATATTTGCCTGACGATCCTTTACCCATTTTACCCAGTGCAGCGCTGCCATGACATCCGGCACACAGTACAGGTTTTGAATTCATCAGATTGGTGCCGTTCTCTTCATCATGCCGGGCAAGGACATCATTGAAGGCATCCTGTCCGTGACACCTGGCACAGTTAATATCATCAGAGGTCGGAACCGTAGCCCGGGTCGATGCAACAGTCTTTCCCGACTTGTCCTTAACCGTTATCTCCGCTACCTGAAGCGGGTCCCATGCTCCCAGGTCATTCACGGGTGTGGCCGGTATGCCGGTGGCCTCAAAATGATCCGATACAACAGTCATCAGACCGTTCAGTCTGTTTCCGGTCAGCCCGACATCATGTTCCAGTGTGGCAACGCCGAACAGGGCGGTTACGTTATCCCAGAACCCGCCATATTCACGCTTGTTATACGATGTGGTGTTTCCCAGCAGTTTGTATTCAACAGTCAGGTCACCTGTAACTATTTGCGGCGGGTTTCCTCTCTCAACAACCTGTACAATCAGGTTATTGTAAGGAGGAAGTATCACAGCCTTATCGTATGTCGGGTTAAGGCAGTGCATTCCCAGGTCATTCCATGCAAAGACTGCATAATCACTTGAGAATACCGGCGGAGTGTCATTTTGCTTGGAGCAACCGGTAACGGTGATGAGAACAGGAACCAGTAGGCAGATCAGGAAAATAAAACCTGTAAAAAGCAGCTTTTTCATCATATTCTGATATTAGATACTTATTTCCCCTTTTAAATAGAGGAGGGCATGTCCCGCTATCAATGTCCGGTCCCCGGTAAGAGTACATTCAAGATATCCTCCTCTCGGGGAGAGCTGTCTGGCCTTCATTGTTGTCTTACCAAGGCGGCCTGACCAGAAGGGTGTGAGTGTGGTATGGGCTGATCCGGTAACAGGATCTTCATCGATTCCTGCCTGGGGAGCAAAGAATCTTGAAACGAAGTCTGTATCCGATCCCGGGGCAGTGGCAATGACACCCCTGCCATCGGCTTTCTTTAACTTCCCGAAGTCCGGCTTCAGGTCGAGTATATCTTTCTCTGTCCTGTAAAGAAGCAGATAATCACTTCTCCCCATAAAACAATCAAGAGGGTCCTTCCCCATGCTCTCTTTTATGAGATCCGGTAGTGTGCATTTATGCAGAGTGTCTGCAGGGAAGTCAAGTTCAAACATATCCCCTTTCTTTCTTACTTTGAGGACCCCCATCTTCTCGGTCCCGAAAACAACCGTTTCCCTGCCGGGCTGTAAAATATTCATCACCACGAATGATGATGCAAGGGTGGCATGGCCGCAGAGGTCTACCTCTGTCAGGGGGGTAAACCACCTTATCAGCCATTCGCTTCCGTCAGGTACTATGAAAGCTGTCTCTGAAAGGTTGTTCTCAAGTGCTATTTTCTGCATTATGTCATCGGAGAGCCATTCCTTCAATACACACACGGCGGCAGGATTGCCGGTGAATGGCCCGCTTGTAAATGCATCCAACTGGTACAACGGAAACTGTTTCATTAATCTCGGAAATATTATACTAAAGTTATACAATTTCAGAAATCAGAAGTCAATACATGATAATAAACATGCGGAAAGAAGTGTAAATTAGTGGTATGATGGAAGCACTAAATACCGGGCATGGAACGGAGATATTCAGGCTGACTCCTGCCAGGTGCAATATCTTCATTGTAAGAAGAAACAGCAGGTCAATAATGGTTGATTCCGGAATCAGTTTCGACCGGCACAGGATAGAACATGCACTGGAGCGCAAAGGGATAATACCTGAGGCTGTTGTGCTGACCCATACACATTTTGACCATGCAGGCAACGCTGCCTGGCTTGCCCATGAGTACGGAGCTGAGATAGTGGTTCAGGAGGATGAGAAAGAATCGCTTGCTGAAGGTGATACCCCTATCCCTAAAGGTACCTATCATTTCACCAAAAGCCTGGTAAGCCTGGGTGAAAAGATAGCTCCGGTATTTAAATATGAACCCTGCAAGGCTGACCATGTCTTCACTGACACATTTGACCTCGACCGGTTTGGAATAAGCGGATATATAATCCATACGCCCGGGCATTCGCCCGGGGGTGCAACCATAATAATCGATGACAGCATTGCCATCGCAGGTGATTCTATAATAGGTACCATACCGGGAAGCCCCTTTCCTCCCTTTGCCGATGATGAAGGTCAGCTGATCCGCAGCTGGAAGAAAATCATTGACACAGGATGCCATACCCTCCTTCCCGGTCACGGCAAGCCGGTATCGAGAGAGACAATTATTAATGAGTACAGTAAAAGGAGCAGAACACAATAATTATCTGCTGCCAACTACCCTGAAATTCCGTTATTTCATCCTGACACTAATGAAGGCTATTCTGCCAATATATCGGAATAGGACTTACCGTACTCTTCTCCATACATGCTTTTGTAGTCTTTGACATAATTTGTGTAGATCTGCTTTGACAGGTATGGCTTTCCGAGGATGGTATAATATCTGCATTTGAGAGAAAGGGCAAGATCATTCAGAGGATCAACTGTGAACAGTGCGTCTGCAATGGCATTGGTCAGCCCGGGATTTCTTTCCCAGTCCATATGACCGGAGAAATCAGTAAGAAGGGTAATAACATAATCGGCTATACCTGCTTTGACATCATCAAGCCACAGGTAGTCACATTCAGGAAGGAATGCCCCCTTTTTGACAAGGGTTACAAGACTCTCTATATCCTCCACTCTGATGATCTTTTTCCCTATCGTCTCCCTGAAGTCAAGATAATCAACATATATATCTGTAAATTCAATCAACCACTTACCCTTCTCATGTGACAACTGGTACCCACCGACTGTTTCCAGCAACTGCCTTAATTTGGCGAGGTACACTGACCTGTTGTTCCTGGCACTTTCCTCGCTTTTATCGAACCAGAGGAGCTCCTTTAGCGATGCCGAAGAGATTCCCTCATCCGGCTGCCTGCAGATAAGTAATATAAAAAGCTCCTTCAGAATTGGTGAGAAGCCGGAGGAGATCTCCTCACCATTCCTGTTATATACCTCAAAGCCTCCAAACAGATGAACCGAGCTGGTTTTGGACGGCAATTTTTCAGTTATTGTGACATTGCTTATTGTTACCTGTTCGGGGTTCTGGATCCCTTTCCTTTTCAGATACCTGTTTCTCAGGTGCATTATCAGGAAGAACCCGATGTCAGCAACCACAAGCAGGATTAGCAGCAGTATCTCGGTATACAGTTTTCTGTCGCCTGACATGTCGGAGACTTCAGGAGAGGTGACCCTGACAAACCTGTGGCTTTCCGGGGGACCGGATAAAGAAACTCCCGGCATGAAAGTGACCTGATATTTCCTTCCTTGTTGAAGCTTCATTTTAAACTGTGTGATAATTGTATCTGCAATGGTAAAAGCAAAGTTTCCCGCAGGAGCACTTATCTCCGCGCTTACAGGCATTATAACTTTCAATGCAGTCCTATTCCCCGGTGATTTTCTGAGGACGGTGTCTTCTGTGATAAAGAAAAATGAATATCCTGTAATGGTATCATGGTCGGCCACTATGGTCAGGACAACCTTCCGGCCTTCTTTTATGCTCAGAACCAGCTCTGAAAAGTTTACTGCGCTGTCAGGAAGAGTTATCCCGCATGATGCAATTATCTTGTCTCTGAGAATAAATGCATCATTTTCAGAAAATGGGGCAGGCTCCTCGTAATCTCCTATACAACCGAAAAGGCCAACGGTCATTAATGCATACCAAATAAACTTAAACAGCCTCATTATAAACAACATAAACGACGGAAAAAATTTTCCTGTTAAATTTAATAAAAATGCCTGTTAATAAAATATTAATTGATTTATTAATCTGTTTGTTTGCCGGTCCCGGGTAATTTTATATCAAAATCGACATCAGATGACTTTGATCGGAGGGTTGATAGCAATTCATTTTGTTCTTCTTACTGCATTCCTGCTGTACAGGAGGTACAATCCTTCGTTTACTCTCCTGATCATGGGAATGCTGATGTATTTTATCTCACACTGGCTGGGGCTTGCCGGTCCTTCACAGGGGCATTCTGAAACAACCGGGTTCCTCCTGTTTGACTTCTTTAAGTTTCTGATTGATTCATTTATAACCAGGTTTGGCAGTACAGGTCTTCTGATTATGCTTATCGGGGGATATGTAGAGTTCATGAAGAGAATCAAGGCAAACGATGCCCTTATATATGTGACGATGCAGCCATTGTCCATACTGAAACAGTATCCCTATATGGCAGCTGTCATGATCATTCCCATAGGTCAGATTATTTTTATTGCCACTCCTTCGGCAGTGGCACTCGGGCTGCTGCTGATAACAACAGTATACCCTGTTCTGATAGGACTCGGAGTGAACAGGCTGACAGCAGTGTCTGTAATAGCAGCGTGCACTGTTTTTGATATGGGCCCGACCTCTTCAAATGCTGCAATGGCCACGGAACTGTTGCAGTCAGACAGTATTTTTTATTTCACACGTCAGCTGAGAGTAGCTCTGCCTCTGACAGTGGTGATGATGGCACTCTTCATGATATCCAATAAGTATTTTGATAAGAAGGATCTCTCTGTCCCGGGGAAAATGCCAAGGCCCATTAATATAGAGGAGCTGATTAAGACAACGCCACTCTATTATGCAATTTTCCCGGCTCTGCCGCTAATATTTACAGTCCTGTTTGCCCCGTCTATCAACATCTTCAATTTAGGAGTCACCTTGGATATTGCTCCATTGATAATACTGTCAATGTTCATTGCAGTCATTGCTGAGCTGATAAGACGCAAGTCCGTGAAAGACACATTTGCTGCTATTAATCCTTTCTGGTCAGGTGCAGGCAGGATATTTGCATCGGTGATAGTCCTGATAGTATGTGCTGAGATTTTTGCTACCGGACTGATAAACCTTGGACTTATAGATTCAATGGCTGCGGCTATTCAGGCTCTGGGTCTTAACTCCATATTTGTCATAATACTCCTCACTCTCCTTTCATTTTCTGCTGCGGTTATCAGCGGAAGCGGCGTGGCGGTCTTTACTACCATCGGCAAGTTCATACCTGACCTTGCCCTTAAATTCGGTATCCCGGCGATTGCCCTCATGATCCCCGTGCAGCTTGCTACAGGGCTTGGAAGGGCAGCCTCACCCATAGCAATAGTGATTATTGCAATCTCCGAGATCGCAGGAGTATCCCCGTTCGATGTTGCTAAAAGGAATGCAGGGCCACTATTGATAATTGCATTCCTCCTTGTTGCCCTCTCTTCTGTTTTATTCTGAGAAATAATGGTTAATCAAAACATATAATGACTAAATACTACCTGTTTACAATAATTTTCCTGCTCTCTTCAGGGCTTCTGGAAGGACAGCAGTCAGCCCTTATTACATCGAAATATTTCCCTGACCCTCCTGTTGAATTCGGCACACCGACCCTCTCCATAAAGGAAAACCGGTTTGCAACATACGAGGAGATAATGACATGGATTGACAGGAATATTTCCCATGAGCGGAATGCAAGTGTCAGGATAATCGGGACGACACCAGGCGGGAGGGAAATTCCTGTAATTTATCTCTCCAACGGGAGTGCGGGACCCAAGATAAGGGTATGGATGCAGGGTTTGCTGCACGGCAATGAGCCCGCCGGGGGAGAAGCTTTATTATTTCTCGCCAGGGAGATCCTCACCGGTGAGACTGGTAAAAACTACCTTGACAATATGGACATTGCCATTCTGCCGGTAGCCAATTTTGACGGGTATCTGGCCATGGACAGGAGATCGGCAGCCGGTTTTGACCTGAACAGGGACCAGACCAAGTTTGCCGATCCGGTAAGCAAAATCATAAAAAAAGCCTTCATCGACTGGAACGCAGACATCGCATTTGACTTTCATGAATTTCAACCCACAAGACGTGAATATTCAACGGTTGGAAACAAGGGCGCTTCAATCTCTTACGATGTCCTTTTTCTTCTTTCCGGATATATGAATATACCGTCAGGACTGCGCAGGGCATCGGGAGAGATATTTCAGAAAGAGGCAGAACAGGTTTTGGACGCTCACGGGTACACTCATAATTTTTACTTTACAACCGATGTGTCGGGTGATGAAATTGTCCTTAACAAAGGAGCACAGAGTCCTCATTCGAGTTCAACCTCTTATGCCCTGGCAAATGCCGTCTCCATGCTTGTAGAGACAAGAGGTATTGGCCTGGGAAGAACATCTTTCAAGCGGAGAACTTACAGTGTTTACCTGGTAGCTGACAGCTTTCTTAAGAGTGCTTTGAAGCATAAGGAGGAGCTACTTGAGACAATAGCAGAGGCAAGAGCGGAGACCATCTCCGGAGGAGGTGATGTTACTGTAATCAATGAGCCGGCAGTGTGTCAATCTTCTGTGAATTTCATTGATATCGAAACAGGAGATCTTATCACCCTTAATCTGAAGACGAAGGATGCGGAGAACATGTCCCCGGAGCTTGTCAGGCCAAGGCCTTATGCCTATGTCCTCGAACCGGGATGTGCCAGGGAAGCTGAAATACTTGCTTTGCTGGGGCTGAGGGTGGAAGAGCTCAGGCACAAAAAGAAACTCAGGGCAGAAAGCTATGTTATCACGGATTATCAGGAGTCTTCAACGGAATGGGAAGGAATACGGCAGGCATCAGTTACCGCTGAAACATATTCCGGATCCAGGGTCTTTCCGAAGGGATCATTCTATATAGACCTCCGTCAGAAGAATGCCAATTATGCGGTATCCCTTCTGGAACCGGAAGCTGTCAATGGCTTTGTCGCTTACAGGGTCTCTC
Source organism: Bacteroidota bacterium (assembly GCA_003250475.1). Taxonomy (GTDB): domain Bacteria; phylum Bacteroidota; class Bacteroidia; order Bacteroidales; family VadinHA17; genus SR-FBR-E99. The sequence goes on from QKGI01000136.1 coordinate 32,535, forward strand.
TGACCTCAATGGGAGATACACTTAAGATTCACAGGATTACCAGAAAATAACCATAATAAATTAACCCAAAACAAAAAAAAATGAAGAAAACTATCGTACTGCTTTTTTTACTTTTCTCCGGTCTGATGGCAAGCGCCCAGGTCAGGGGGAAAGTTACCGATGGCGACAGGAATGAGCCATTTGCAGGTGTTACCGTACAGGTCAGGGGAACACAGCGAGGTACCTTTACAGATGCTTCGGGAATGTTTTCCATCAATGCAGACCAGGGAGAGGTTCTCTCTTTTTCCTTTATAGGTTATAAACCTGTTGAGCATCAGATTACGGGAACCGGTACTATAAATATTGTTCTCTACCCTGACGAGACACAGCTTGACGAGGTAGTTGTAGTGGGATATGGTGTTCAGAAGAAGAGTGATGTGACAGGCTCGGTAGCCTCTGTCAGTCCTGAAACACTGGAAAGCCGTCCTAATGCCAACCTTATTCAGTCGCTTCAGGGTTCGGTTGCCGGTTTAAGTATAAGCATTACCGGCTCGAATGCAGAGGGATCGGCAACAACAACACGTATCAGGGGCAGCAGGTCCATCACTGCTTCAAATGCTCCACTGGTAATCCTTGACGGTGTTCCGTATTCCGGGAACTGGTCGGAAATTAACCCGAATGACATTGAGTCAATGGAGATACTTAAGGATGCTTCCTCTTCTGCTATCTATGGGGCAAGAGGTGCCAACGGGGTTATTCTCATCCAGACAAAGAAGGGAAAAGACGGCGAGAAGGTCCTGGTATCCTACGATGCCAGCATCACCTCCTCGACGGCAATCAATATTCCGAAGATGATGGATGGTCCTACTTTCGGGGCATATAAGCTTGAAGCAGGCCTTGTTCATACCTATACCGAGGCAGAGATGTATGCCCAGAATGAAACAACTGACTGGATAGGCCTGGCACTCAGGACAGGGTTTAACCAACAGCACAACCTTTCATTAAGAGGTTCAGGCAACAATTCGAGGTATTTCATTTCCGGCAACTATACGTCGAACAAGGGAATTGCCAAAAACGACGATTTTAGTCGTATCACACTGAGAATCAACTTTGACCAGACAGTGAACAAATACATCACCATCGGCACAAGCACCCAGTATGGCTTCTATGACAGGAGTGGCAATGCAGCAGATTTCGACGACGCATTTACGATGAACCCCCTTGGTAAGGCCTATACCGAATCAGGTGAGCTCCGCCTTTCCACCTGGGAGGATGCCAGCTATGACAGAAACCCGCTTAGCTCACTGAATGATGTCAACGTAAATCACAAGAATGTCCTGGTTTCCAACAATTACCTGAATGTTAATCTCCCCATCGAAGGATTATCGTACAAACTGAACACAGGTTACACATACCAGACCCAGGCCGAGCAGAACTATCAGGGACTCAATACTTATGAGGGTCTTCAGAGCAACGGTGTCCTGGAGATATCCAATAATTACCAGGTAGACTGGCTGGTTGAAAATATTGTCTCCTATACAAGACTTTTCGGGAAACATAATATTTTCCTGACGGGTCTATATTCTGCACAGGGTTACAAACAGGAATCGAATGGCATTGAAGCAACCGGTTTCCCGAGTGACGTAATGACATTCTATCAGCCAGACAAGGCAAGCGTTATGTATCCGAATGCGTCTCAGGACAAATCAAACCACATCTCCCAGATGTTAAGGGCAAACTATAGTTATGACAGCAGATACCTGTTCACAGCAACAGTTAGACGGGATGGATTTTCAGCATTCGGTGCCGACAGGAAATATGGTATTTTCCCTTCCCTGGCTCTCGGATGGAACATAACCAATGAATCCTTCCTCAAAGATTCTCAGTTCAGCGACGTCGTAAACAACCTTAAGTTCAGGGTGTCATGGGGCAAGAACGGGAACGAGGCTATCTCTCCCTATTCAAGTCTTCCAAACCTGCGCAGCCTTGACTATCTGTCAAGTGACCATAGTCCGCTGTTCGGGTTCTATCCCTCAAGACTTGCTTCGGCACTACTGGGATGGGAGACCACCACATCGACCAACTTCGGTTTCGATTTTGGTATCCTGGATGACAGAATTACAGGTTCGTTTGATTTCTATCTCTCAAACACATTCGATCTTTTGCTTTCGAGGTCAATACCACCGATTAACGGGGCCAGTGAAATACTTGAGAACATAGGGCAGACGAAAGGAAACGGGATTGATTTCCAGATCTCTTCGGTAAATATTGACAGGAACAAATTCAAATGGTCAACCAACCTCAGTTTCGTCCACAACAAGACAGTGCTTGTGGATGTGGGGTTGTATGACGAAAACGGTGATCCGATAGATGACATTGCTTCAGAGTGGTTCATCGGTTATGATGTAAATGTCAACTACGACTACCTTTTCGGTGGAATATGGCAGGAAGGAGAATCAACCGAACCCGATGAGATAGCAGGCTTTATAAAATACGTTGATGTCAACACAGACGGTGACATTACGCCTGAAGAAGACAAGCAGATAATCGGGAGCCGGACTCCACTGTTTACTGCCGGACTAAATAATACCTTTACCTACGGCAATGTTTCCCTGTCGGTCTTTATTAACGGATCTGTCGGCGAAACAAGACCTAACTACCTGCTCACACCTTCAACGATTTCTTACAGGCAGAATCAACTTGATAAGGTGTTCTGGACTTCTGAAAACCCCATCAATACATATCCGGCAAACATACCTGACGGATCGGTCAACCTGAGAAGAATGTATTTCTACGAAAAGACCGACTTCCTCAGGGTACAGGACGTCAGCCTTTCTTACATGTTCGACAGGGGACTTATCGGGAAAGCAGGTTTATCAAGGCTTGAAGCCTATGTAAGTGTCAGGAACCTGTTAACTCTGACTAACTGGTCAGGTCTTGATCCGGAGTTTACCTCAACCGGGTCTGTACAGAGAGCAATTCCTCAGACCAGACAATTGACTTTCGGTATCAGAACCAGCTTCTAATAATCTCTAAACAGAAATAAAGATGAAAAAAATACTATACCTTATACTGATTTCTGTCCTGGCAATCTCTTCATGCAGTGAGGATTTCCTGACAGAGAAGCCTGTAGATGATATCTTTGCAGACAACCTCCTTGTTAGTTACAGCGGCTTCCAGAATATGCAGAATGCTATGTTCGCCCTGGTAAGAGATGAATATGACCGTGGTGACAGGTATTACGGAGGCACCTCTTTCGGCAGCATACCCTTTGCCAAGCATGTGCTGTTCAGTGCCGGTGCTGACAACTCCTGGGGAAACAACAGGCATACGAATTTCAGGCACCTGAGCTACCCAAAAAATATTACGGACATGGAAGATGTTATACCATTCCAGGCACTGTTTGAGTGGCTGTATAAAGTGATCAACACCTCAAATATGATTATTTCCAGGGCTGAGAATCCTGATATTGACTGGCAGGGCAGCTCAGATGCTGAAGACCTGGCAAACAAGAATACCACGCTTGCAAATGCGAGACTGGTAAGAGCCTGGGCTTACAGGCACCTTACGTATGCCTTTGGCCCTGTTCCCCTTTCTACTGAAGAGATAACAGGAAGCAACTACAGGACTGACTGGGAAAGAACACCTGTCGCCGACATCCGTGAGGTGATGGAGCAGGATTTACTCTTTGCCATTGATATGCTACCCATGAGAACAGCAAATAATACAGTGCCATCTGCAGCCGTGGCACGTCATTATCTGGGTGAACTGTACCTGGCTATGGGCAGACCCGGGGATGCGAAGTCTGTTCTGCAGCCGCTCGTTGAGGGCACTGATTACACACTGATGACCGAACGGTTCGGGAAAAATGCCGCTAATCCGGGTCATGCATTCATTGATGTCTTCCGTTCACCTCTTTTCTCAGACGGCAACATGGAGGTACTATGGGCATTCCCGAACACTGAACCGGAAAATGCAGCCACAGGTTACTCCCCGAATACCTTTATGAGGAACATGTGGAGGAATTATTACTCAAGTCTTTCAGATATCAGCAAATTAAACCACCCGGATTATCCCGGACAGACAATAAAGCTTTTCTGGTCGCTCAACGGCGGTAAGGGAGCCGGCAGGCTGGCCATCTCCCTGGGGGCATTCAATCTGTATAAGTATAATGAACAGGATACCAGTGATGTGAGATACGATGAGAATTCACTTGTCTGGCATCTCTATTTCCTCAATACAGATAACCAGGAATACGAGGTGCTGAAGAACGGGATCAGTCTTATTAACCTGACGCCCAACGCTGCGATGAGTAACGACGCAGATCCCACCATCAAACAATACAACTGGCCGTCAACAAAAAAATGGGATTATGTAAATCCTATTTTTGAGCAGTCTGACGCTGACAATGCTTATAATGACATAGTATACCTGCGACTGGCAGAGACCTATCTTCTATACGCAGAAGCCCTCTACAAACTGGGTGAAGGCGGCGAGTTCTGGCTGAACAAGATCAGGGAGCGTGCCCAGGTTACACCTATTGACGGTTCTGAGATGAGCATAGATATGATACTGGATGAAAGAAGCCGTGAGCTCATCACCGAGGAGGAGAGGAGACACACCCTGATAAGGCTTAGCCAGGAAAATGGCGGAGATGAAAGACTTGCCAGTAACATATTTAAGACCAGGGTAAGAACATACAACGAGGTATCTGGGAGAGAAGTCAGAGGAATGTGGGATGACGAAACACCGGTGTTATTGCCGATACCCCAGGCTTTCATTAACTCAAATTCAGGCAGAGTAATTCAGCAGAATCCCGGCTACTAGTTGATATGGCAGTTCCCGGATTCATAATATGTATTGCAGTAATTTCAATAACAGCAGTACTGCTCTACAGGAGGTTTAATCCTCAGGCTGTCCTGATTTTTGCGGGACTACTGATGATAAGTTTTGCGGCTGCTATGGGGTTGCACCCCATAGCGGTCACGAAACCCTCAGGCAGTTTTGTGTTTGATATCGTCCAGGAGATTGAGGACGGCTTCATAAGCAACATCACAAGAATTGGATTAATGATAATGACAATAGGCGGATATGTGGCCTTTATGAATAAGATAAAAGCTACCGATTCGCTTGTTTACATTGCCATCAAGCCACTGGCATTCTTCAGAAAATATCCCTACCTGGCCTCGGTCATTGCAATTCCGATCGGTCAGATCCTGTTTATGACTATACCGTCAGCTGCAGGCCTTGGCCTCCTCCTGGTGGCATCGTTCTATCCGGTGCTTGTCAGCCTCGGGTGCAGCAGGATGACTGCCCTTTCGGTAATTGCAGCGGCAACAATTTTCGACCAGGGTCCCGGATCAGCAAATACCGCTATGGCCGCTTCACTGATCGGCAAAGCAAATGTGGAATACTTTGTCAGCGATCAGTTGCCTCTTGTCATACCTACTACCGTGGTTGTGATGATACTTTACTACTTCAGTAACAGATATTTCGACAAGAGAGACCTGAAGGCAGGGAAGGAGACCTGTATAAGAGAACCGGAACAGAAGGGGAAACCGGACATGCCTCTGATATTTGCCATATTGCCGATGCTGCCTCTGCTGCTTCTTGTAATCTTCTCGGAATATGTTGGCCTGGTCGACATCCACCTGAGCACCACGGTGGCGATGCTGTTTTCCCTGATAGTGTCGGTGGTCTTTGTCATTATCGTCAAAAGGGATTTCCGAAGCGTAATAGACATGCTTGAAAGCTTCTGGAAAGGCATGGGCAGTGTTTTCAGCTCTGTAATAACCCTGATAGTCTCGGCTGAGATTTTTTCACAGGGACTGATCAGCCTGGGATTCATAGATACTCTTGTCACCGGCTCAACACACCTTGGATTTTCAGGAGTCGTCATTTCCATCTTTATCACGATACTGATATTCCTTGCAGCCATGTTGATGGGTAGCGGTAATGCAGCATTCTTCTCCTTCGGGCCTCTTATACCGGACATAGCACCGAGGCTTGCGATGAATGCGCCTGACATGATCCTGCCTATGCAGTTGTCTGCAAGCATGGGTAGAGCCACATCACCCATTGCAGGAATTATTGTTGCCATAGCGGGTGTCGCGGGTGTATCACCCGTTGAGCTGGCAAAAAGAAACCTGCCGCCTCTGGCGGGCGGACTGTTTGTTCTCTTGTTGTTTCATTTTATCTTCTGATAATACGATGATATCAATAATAAAAGGCGGAGAGGTTTATGCACCTGAAAGACTGGGGAAAAAGGACATTCTCACAGTTAACGGACAAATTGTGGCAATAGAGGATTCCATCACAGTGAAGGAGTTGTCACCGGTAGTAATTGACGCAGCAGGGAGAAAGATATGCCCTGGCTTTATTGATCAGCATGTCCACGTCACCGGCGGGGGAGGACAGTTCGGTTTTTCATCTTTTATACCCGAGCTGTTTGCGGGTGACTTGCTTGCTGTAGGAACCACAACGGTACTGGGCATGCTGGGTACCGACGGATTTGTAAAAGAGCTAAGCACCCTGTACAGCAAGGTCAAATCACTGGATGAGACGGGCGTCACCGCATTTATGCTCACCAGCTATTACGGATTCCCCCCGAAGACAATTTGCGGATCAGTAGCTGACGATCTGATATTCATAGATAAGGTTATAGGATGCAAGCTGGCTATAAGTGACGATCGCAGCTCTTTCCCAACAGAGCGTGAGATACTCAGACTAATTAACCAGGTAAGGCTGGGAGGCTTTACATCAGGTAAGGGAGGAATACTTCATATGCATCTCGGAGCCCTTGAAAGCAGGGTTGATACCCTCCTGAATATTGCAGAAAACTATCCGTCACTTATATCATATATCTCACCGACACACTGTTCAAGGACCCGGAAACTGTTTGAAGATTGCCTGAAGTTAGCCAGAGCCGGGGTAATGATCGATATCTCTACCGGGGGTACCACCTTCACCAATCCGCATAAGGCAGTTCAGATTGCTATTGAGGAAGGTGTGACCCCGGATCGGATAACATTTTCAAGCGACGGTAGAGGAGGTGTGCGAAGGGAAGATCCCATAACAGGTGCCGTAACCTATAATCCTGCTCCTCTTGACCTTAACCTTAAAGAGGTCGTCAGCCTCGTTGTAAATAATATTCTCCCGCTCGAGGAAGCATTGAAGCTGATAACAGTAAACCCGGCAAAGAACATGAAGATAAAAGGCAAGGGTAAACTGATGCCTGGTTACGATGCTGATATGGTTATTCTTAACGACAATCTTGAAATAGAGCAGGTCATTTCAATGGGTGTCAGCCGGCTGAAAAAGTGAAATAGATCAATTGATAAATCATAACCCGTTTAAAATGAAGATACTTAGAAAAGAGAGCCTGGTTGTCCCAATCCTGTTGCTTACCTTATTGATCCCGGCCGGGTGCAAATCCAACACAGATAATAATAGGAGCGTGCCGCAATCAGGGATTATGACTTTCAACACGGGTCCGGGTTTTGATGACAGGGAGATCAAGGTTCATTACTATATACCTGCCGGGAAGGTTTCAGAAATGAAATGCCAGGTTGTAATGCACGGTGCCGGCAGAAATGCAGATGAATATCTTGCCGGTTGGATATCTAAAGCCGATGAATATGGCCTGATCATTATCGCACCCGGGTTCTCCAGGGAACTATTCAGACCTGAGGAGTACTATGGTGGAATGGCTGTTACTCCCGAAGGGGAAATCAATGAACCGGATTCAACCACCTTTTCTCTGATTGACAGGATTTTTGAACTGGTAAAAAAGACACATAAACTGAAGCAAACATCTTATAATATCTTTGGTCACTCAGCCGGTGGGCAGTTTACGCACAGGTTCATGCTGTTCTATGACAGTCCTTATGTTGACAGGGCCGTTGCCGCCAATGCCGGATGGTATACTTTCCCGGACGACACGACTAATTACCCTTACGGACTCAGGGGTCTTTACCCTGATATCGACACTATCAGAAAAAAATATTATGCCAGACAGCTTACAATACTGCTAGGCACAGCCGACACCATAAGGAGTGATGACCTCAGGCAGACTCCTGAGGCTGATCTTCAGGGATTAACCAGGCTGGCAAGAGGAGAGGCATTTTTTAATTATAATAAGTTAACGGCCGGCAAGCTTGGGCTTGCCTTTGTATGGAACAAGGCTTATGTACCGGGAGCGGGGCATGATCATACCAGGATGTCTCCGGCAGCCGCAGATCTGCTGTATGGCAGCCGGATAACGGAAAAAGATGATATCTTAGAGCAGCCGGATGAAGATAAACAATAGCAAGTGGCTCAAAACAGCAGGGTTACTGGCAGCAGGAATTGTTGTCGGTAACCTGGCTATGGATGACCCCGGGCAGAAGCTGGGGGTTGGCATTCTGATATTTATCGGAGGTTTATGGGTGACAGAGATATTCCCTCTTGCTGTTTCGGGTCTTCTTGTGCCGGTTATAGCTGTACTGTTCAATATTTTTAATGCCAGGGAGGCACTGTCACATTTTGCCAATCCGGTAATTTTCATTTTCATCGGAGGCTTTGCACTTGCCGCCGTCCTGAATGAACACGGTATTGACAGGTGGCTGGCAAACAACCTGATTCACCTGGCCAGGGGCAAAAGATGGGTTGCCGTTGCATCTATCCTTGGCGCCACATCCCTTCTTTCAATGTGGATGAGCAATACGGCCACAGCAGCCATGTTTCTTCCTATCGGTATGTCACTCATTGATAAAAAGTATCCAAAGGCACGCACGTTTGTTATCCTGGGAACAGCGTTTGCTGCGAGCATCGGAGGAATAAGCACCCTTATCGGCAGTCCCCCAAACCTGATTGCTGCCGGCGCACTGGATATTGATTTCGTTACCTGGTTTAAATTCGGATTTCCGGTGACACTGATCCTCTTCCCTCTTCTCCTTTTTGTACTTAAACTGATTGTCAAACCCGAGAAGGATTTCCATCTTAACGAAATAAATATCACGCGGGAGAACTGGAGCAGTAAACAGACGATGGCAACTGCCTTTTTCTTTTTTATTGTGATACTGTGGATCGGATCCAAACCGATAGGTGATCTCATGCATATTGATAATTTTGATGCTGTTGTCGGGGTACTGGCGGCTGCGCTGGCACCGGCATTCGGACTCACTTCATGGACCAGGATGCAGGACTCCATCAACTGGGGTATCCTGCTGCTGTTCGGCGGAGGTTTGTGCCTGAGTGCGATTCTCTCCGAAACAGGCACTTCGGCAATGATTGCCAACAGCATTTTGAAAAACATCAATGAAGGTCATGGACTGATGCTGTTGTTACTGGCTGTGATATTTATTATCGGCCTGACAGAAATATCGAGCAACACCGGTGCTGCTGCGATATCCATACCAATAATGATGGAGGTAGCCATGCAATTCAATCCGGAATATGTTTTGCCGATGGTCATGGCTATCGGGATAGGTGCCAACTGTGCATTCATGCTTCCTGTATCAACGCCTCCCAATGCCCTGGCCTATGCTACCGGTGAGGTGACGGTAAAAACAATGATAAAAGCAGGCGTGCTGCTTGATCTTATAGCAATTCCCATAATATGGCTATGGGTCAGTAAAGGACTTGTATTCTGAATTACCTGTATCATGCACATTATCTACGGGCATGATTGCCACGCCCTCAGATACCACATATGTGCATATTTAATTATATATGTTAACTGATACCCGGGCCTGAAATAAATTGTGGAATCTGAAAGCCAGGGACCGGGTTTTAAAAATCCAGAAATCTGATTGACATAACATATGAAAAAAAATGGTGTAATTTAATATCTCAAAACTCGTACGAAAATGAAGAAAACATTCAAAATCATCGTTTTAACAGCATTATTTGGTATTCTTTATATCAACGGTAATGCTCAGGGAGAAAAGGATTCGCTCAGAGTACTGTTTGTGGGTAACAGTTACACCTACTTTGAAAATATGCCACAGATGGTTTCGGTGATTTCAGAGAAGACAGGCACCAAATTAATTACTGAAAAAATTACCCTAGGGGGCGCCAAGCTCAGTGAGCACTGGCGGGGTGAACGGGGACTGAAGACGCTGGAGAAGATAAAATCCGGGGATTTTGATATAGTAATCCTGCAGGAATGGAGTCTCGGAACGGTAAGTGAGAGGGACAGCGCCATGAAGTACCTGGCATTGTTTAGCGATTTTGTCAGGGAACAGGGGGCCATTCCCTACTACTACCTCACCTGGGCCAGGGAGAAGGTTCCTCAGCAACAGAGTACGATCAGTAACGCATATCGTGAAGCAGCCGGACAAAATGACGCAGTAGTGGTCCCTGTGGGGGAAGCCTGGGCTATTGCACGGAAGCTGCGTCCCGACTTCAAACTGTTCAATCCTGACGGGACCCATCCTTCTGCCTTTGGGGCTTATCTAACCGCATGTGTTTTTGTAGATGTGATAACAGGTGAGCTGCCTGCCGTTCTGCCGACCTTCCTCGGTACCCGTGACCGGCATGGTGAATCTGTGATACTGATGATGATCGATCAGTTTGACGCGGACTTTTGCCGGGCAGTGGCCCTGGAGGCTGTCAGCCGGTAGTGAGCGGGAACCATTGAGACAGCAACCCGATGGCAGGTCCGGCATTGGGATTGAGAACCACAGGACGGAAAGCCTGCAATGTAAAGCAACAGGAGCAATTGATTTCCGGCTTATTCTGATTTCCCGGTTCTGCCGGACTAATGAAAAAGCCCCTTGACATCTGTCGGTCAGGGGGCTTCTGAAGTACCCGGAGCCGGGATCGAACCGGCACAGCATCGCTGCCACTGGTGTTTGAGACCAGCGCGTCTACCAATTCCGCCATCCGGGCGTATTTTCTTTGTTTCTACCTATCTAGTTAATGTATTTATTGTTAATAGCCTATTTTACTTATTTCATCCGGATGGCGGAATTGTCTGCCCTGCATTCCGGCTCCTCTCCGCCAGCCGGCGGATCGGCCCTGCCATCCGGGCGTATCTTTGTCTTGCAGTCTTGCAGTCATGCAGTCATGCAGTCATGCAGTCTGGAGGTCTCAGGTCTGAAGGTCAGACTGTACGGTCAACATGTACCGTTTGTCAACCGCCATACCTCATTACCGGCACTCAGGGCTGCAGTGTGCGAAAATAGAATATTTTTTTTAATAATTTTCTTTCGTGAGGCAAACAGGCTATCTGATTCCATTGCATATGGTTACCTGACAGTGAAGTCACGTACCCCCGCACCCTTTCACCTGCCACAGGCCTGTAAGATTGTTTTATAAATGCCTTCGGTGTCGTATCCGCACTCATGCCAAAGCTCCTTCTGGGTTCCGTGCTCAACAAAGTAATCAGGAATTCCCATACGCTTAACTTCAGGAGAATAGCCGTTGTCGGCGGCAAACTCAAGTACTGCGCTGCCGAACCCTCCCTTGATCACCCCGTCTTCAACAGTGATGACTTTTTTGAACCCCTTCATGACCTTATGCAGTACCTCTGTATCGACCGGGTTGGCAAAACGCATGTCATAGTGCATTACGGAGATACCCTTATCACGTAGCTTCTCCACTGCTTCAGCAACAAAATTACCGGGATGGCCGATACTCAGGACAGCTATGTCACTTCCCTCGCTTATCATGCGGGCCCGGCCCACTTCTATCTCCTCAAACGGCTTCTGCCAGTCGCATATCACTCCTGTTCCGCGTGGGTAGCGTATGCTGAAAGGTCCTTTTATGCTGTCGAGCTGTGCGGTGTACATCATATTGCGCAGTTCCACCTCGTCCATCGGGGCTGCTGTTATCATGCCCGGTATGTTACGCATGAAGGCAAGATCGAAGAACCCGTGATGGGTGGCGCCGTCAGTGCCCACCAGTCCGCCCCGGTCAAGGCAGAACACTACCTTAAGTCCCTGTATAGCCACGTCATGTATTACCTGGTCATAGGCACGCTGCATAAACGAGGAGTAGATGTTACAGTAGGGGAGCAGGCCGTTGGCAGCCATTCCTGCTGAGAAGGTGACAGCATGTTGTTCACATATTCCGACATCAAAGGCTCTGCCTGGCATCTCCCTCATCATGATGTTGAGTGAACATCCCGTCGGCATTGCAGGTGTTATGCCGACAATCCTGTCATTCTGCCGCGCAAGCTCAACGATGGTATTGCCAAAAACCTCCTGGTAGAGAGGGTGCTTTGAGCATTCGGCAGGTCTGATGAGCTCACCCGTGCATTTGTCGAACCGGCCGGGGGCATGGAAAATGGTCTGTTGTTCCTCGGCTTTTGGAAATCCTTTTCCTTTGACTGTCACACAGTGCAGAAGCTTGGGTCCCGGTATTGTCTTGAGATCCTCCAGTACCCTGGTGAGATGAAGGACATCATGCCCGTCAATGGGTCCGAAGTATCTGAATTTAAATGCCTCGAACAGGTTGCTTTGTTCAAGTACTGTTCCCTTGATGGTTCCTTCAATCTGTGAAGCTATTGTCTGGGCCCTGGACCCCACTCTCTTCGAGCGGCCCAGCAGCTTCCACATCTTGTCCTTGAACCTGTTGTAAGTCCTGCTGGTGGTTATGTCAAGAAGGTACTCCTTGAGAGCTCCCACGCTTGCATCAATGGATATGTTATTGTCGTTCAGGATTACCAGGAGGTCTGCCTTTTCATTCCCGGCGTTGTTCATCCCTTCATACGCAAGACCTGCCTGGAGGGCACCGTCACCTATCACTGCAACCACTTTTCGTTTTTCACCTCTTGCCTGGGAGGCTACGGCCATCCCCAGTGCTGCCGAGATGGATGTTGATGAATGACCCACACCAAACGCATCATACTCACTCTCAGCCATACGTGGAAAGCCGCTTATACCTTTGTATTTACGGTTTGTGTGAAACTGGGCTTTACGTCCGGTCAGGATCTTGTGGCCATATGCCTGATGACCCACGTCCCAGACAATCTTATCATAAGGCGTATTATAAACGTAGTGCAGGGCAACTGTCAGCTCAACAACACCGAGACTTGCACCGAAGTGCCCGGGATTACTGCTGACCTCATCGATGATATGCTGCCGTAGCTCATCGCTGAGCCTGACCAGGTCGAGCCTGTCAAGCTTCCTGAGGTCATCAGGAGTATTTATCCTGTCTAACAGCCGTTCTGAGTCTGACATTTATAAGGGACATATAATTGACCGGGCAAAGATACTCATATTTTGATTTTGGAGGGAAGATACTGTTACCCGCAGATGGTAGTAAATATTCATTATTGTTAATTAATCATCCGACTATTAACAACAGGATAAGCCATTTATTGTTTATTTCGCCCCAGGGGTAAGATCAAAAAGAATCAGGTCATGATGCCAAGGAATTTTTTTTTGCCTGTGTTGCTTATCGCGCTTATTACAGCGTCATGTGTTACAGGTAAGCGATACAATACTCTGAATGACAGGAGCGCCATGCTGATGTCAGAGCGTGATTCGCTTAAGGCGGAAAATATCTGGCTTACGATGTCAAACAGGGAGTTGACTACTAAGTCTATGCAGCTCACTGCAGATGCAGCAAGCCTGACGAAGAAGCTCGGAGAGGCTCAGAGCCGGCTCGAGCAGTCCAGGGACGAGGTCAGCAGGCTTTCGACACGTTATGAAGAGTTGCAGCTTGCTCAACAGGAGCTGGAAGCAGGTAAGGCCAGGGAGACTCAAAAGCTGCTTTCCGAGCTGAGACAGGCCCAGGGTGAATTGCAGCAGAGGGAAGAACTTATGCGTGACCTGGAGATGAACCTGGACACCAAGAAAGCATCTCTCGAGGAGCTTACCTATGAGCTTGAAAAGAGAAACGTGCGGCTCGCCGAGCTTGAAAAGATGCTTGATGCACAGCAGCAGGCAGTAAAGGCTCTTAAGGATAAAGTGTCGGAGGCTCTTTTCGGGTTTGAAAATAACGGCCTTACCGTAACAATGAAGAACGGACAGGTATATGTCTCAATGGATGACAAGCTGCTCTTCAAGACAGGCAGCTATGAGATAGACTCTAACGGCCGTATTGCACTCCGTAAGCTGGGAACACTCCTGGAGAAAAATCCGGATATCACAATCACCATTGAGGGCCATACCGACGATGTTCCATACCGGGCTGCCCCCGGTCAGCAGATACTGGATAACTGGGATCTGAGTGTCAAAAGGGCCACCACGGTGGTAAGGGTGCTGACTCAGGATACCCATATCAATCCAAAGCGTCTTGTAGCGTCAGGCCGCAGTGAATACATGCCTGTAGATTCAAGGAAAACATCTGACGCCAGGCAAAAGAACAGAAGGACGGAGATCATTCTGACGCCTGATCTCTCTGCTCTTTACAAGGTGCTTGAGAGTTATTAGCAGCACTACTTCAGTCGTTGAACTCACCCAGCCTGACCTTTAATTTTTCAAGGGCTTCGACGAGGTCATCCTCGGGTTTAAGGAAATCAAAGTCTTTCCAGTAGCCGGCGTCATAGCCGTTTATCGTCAGTGAGAATATAGAATAGACCGGGGCCAGTTCCTCATGATCAAACCTTGATACATTTTCTGTACGGTAGTCGGTTATTGCCAGTTCGAAAAAAACATTGAAGCGGCTGCTGAAGACCTTCTTTCTCCCTTTTGCAATGAAGCCTAAATCACCTCTTACATGGACCAGATAATATCTCCCGTCCACGTTCCGGTACCGGGTACGGTACCTGATATATTCGGGCTTCATTGAATATTCCCTCGGAAGTCTGCTGACGAATGATTCGCCTGTCTGATCAACGTAACCGGGATTGACCTCAAAGTCGGCAAGTATTACACTGTAGTTATCGACGTTAATATATATATCACCCTGCAGCAGGGGTTCGGTAATCCAATCCTTTTGCCGGAATGAAATTACGTATGCTGTCTGCCCGTCAACAGTGACAATATCTGTCAGGTGATAATCATAGGAGTCAAAAGACTGGGGATCAATGAAGTCAAACAGATGCCTCATACCGTCAAGAGAGAGAGTGGCGCTCAGTCCTGCTTTGAGCCTGACAGCCAGGGTGTCCTTTATTTCCAGGCTCTCGATCTTTCTGCTCCGCAAAATTTTAATCTGATCATTCTGGAGTGATCTGGCATAAGGGCTTTTATAAATCTGTACTACAGCTTCGGAGTAAACCTGCGGTTCTTTTCTCCGATATACTCCCTCCCGGTAAAACCCGGTGAGCAATGCCGGGGAGGTACCATAGTTTGATGCAATGGAAGAGATAGTCTTCCTGATGATGAGCTGTGGGTCCTGGGCTCTTATTATTATTTCAGGTATGGGAATGAAATCTCTCTGCATGTTGATGGTCATCACGTTACCGGGCAGACTCCGTACAGGTATCAGCCTGTTTACATATCCCACATATGAAACGGTAAGGGTGTCATCCATACACTCTTCGCTTATTCTCAGGACAAACTCGCCATTGATGTTTGTCACCGTTCCCCTTCCACGGTGACTGATCCCTATTGTTGCATAGGGCAGGGGCTCCGAGGTCTCCATATCTGTTATCGTTCCGCCGATGGATAGAAATGCCGGAACTGAGTCACGGCCGGCCACTGCATCTGCAGTGACGGCCATTTCCCGGTAGAGTATTATGTGCCTGCCGATGACGGAATACCTGATTGCAGGGTCACCCGTTATGGAGTCAAGCAGTACCCTGACCTGCATCTGATCAGAGGGCAGTGAGAATGTTCTATCGGTGTTTATGATCTGGGTGTCATAGGTAAAGAGAAAGCCGGTAATCCTGCTTAACTCGTTCAGCGCCCTGGATGCCTTTATGCTTTTCCCCGGCAGTTGTATGTATCTGTCAAGGATGCTCTCCTGCGAAAAAGAATGCAGTGAGACCAGAAGCAGGCCGGCAACCAGGATCATGTGATTTCCCTTTGAACCTGTCGGCCACATCAGTTTTTATTGTGCCTGTCCCGGATGAAGTATGTAGGTACCTCCTTCCATGACAGAATGAAGGTTAAAGGTAGTGCAAATCAGTTTAATAATTGTATCATGAGGCTGTTGTTCGAAGGGAGAGGTAAGCCTGTAATCATTTATAGCCGGGTCAGCTGCCTTAATATCAATGCCGAAGGTACGTTTAAGATCCGAAAACACCACCTCAAGACGTTCACCGTCATAGACAAGCATATCGGTATGCCATGCCAGGTAGTTGGCGTTGGTATTGAGTTCCCTTGTTGCGCCGGCATCTGACACAATACCTAAAGACCGGGGTTCGAGAATCACACTCTGTGACCCGTCATTGCTTGTCAGCACCACCGTCCCTGTTGTGACATAAACCTCAACCTCATGGTTGACATTATCAGTTATCACGTTAAAGGATGTTCCAAGGACTCTTACATTAGCTTTGCCTGCATCGATAATAAAGGGCCGCTGTGCATCAGGAGCTATATCGAAGAAGGCTTCTCCTCTTAAAGATACCTTGCGTTTACTGCTCCTGAATTCCTTCGGGTAGGTAAGCCGGCTGTTACGGTTCAGGAAAACCTTACTGCCGTCTGCCAACAGCACTTCGAGGTTCTTCTGGTCGCCCGCCGATATCACAGTCATCTTTTCAGGGGCCGCCACCTCGAAGAGCATCCATCCCAGTCCGGCAACGATGATCACCATTGCGGCAATCCTGGCAAAGGTCCTCAGGAAAGTATCACGCTGCATAGGAATGACCTGGCTTTCTATTTCAATCCTGCGGTTAAGCCTGTCCCAGGCTTTGTCAACATCTATCACTTCATTATCCTGATATTTCAGGTCATTCCATTTCTTCATTATCTCACTATCTTCACTGATCAGGAGGCGGGCAGCATCGTTGCCTGAGTTCTCTTCACCTGAGAGCCATGCAGCTGCATCGGCCCATTCCCGGTCATTCAATTCTTCTATCTTTCTTTTCTTCTTCATTACTCTGCAAGTGCTTTTCTGAATTCCCTGAGCGCTTTACCCATGTCTGCCTCAACTGTCTTGAGGGATACCGCCAGTTTTTCAGCTATTTCATTATACTTCAGTCCTTCAAACCGGCTCATCCGGAATATAGCCCTGCATCTTTCCGGCAGTCTTTCAAGTACCCTGGCCACCCTGGCCTGAAGCTCGTTGTAGTAGATTGCTTCTGTAACAGGCTCCGTTGTCAGCTCTGACCTGGAAGCGATCTCGCCGGCATGGCGACTGACCACCTTCTGATGTTCTATGTAATGCAACGCTCTGTTATGTACTGACCGGTAGAGATATCCGTTCAGCGAGGTTTCAATTCTAAGGTTCTGCCTGTCCTGCCACAGCCTGAAGAAAAGGTCCTGGACAATCTCTTCGGAGGCATCGTGATCTTTTACAAAGGTTGTGGCGTAACGTACCAGTGAAACATAGGAGGACCGGAACAGCTTTTCAAACTCCTGTTTGTCTCCCTGCCTGATCCTCCTTATTATTTCACCGCTGCTGTGCATAGGCCATTGGCGACTATTTATTCTGTCCTGTCGCTGAATTTGACTTTCCTGCTCAGCTTCCTTATGGCTGCCTCGATACTCTGATCGGGCTCGATCACATTATAGTCACCCCAGAAGTCCGGATCGGCAAAGGCTGTCACCTCTTCGGTAAAGACATCTGAGGGCTTGATCCTCTCTTTGGATGAGAACTTCACCACATCTTCCTCTGTACGGTCGGTGATGGCAAGTTCTGACATAGTTGTGTAGTTGGTATTAAAGAGTTTCCTCTTCCAGTCGACTTTAAACTTGACCTCTGCCCTTGAGTGGGTAAAGTACCATTTACCATTCATCTCGCGATATCGTACAAGGTAAGAAGTCAGTTCGGGGGTCACCTGCATACCCATCGGTTTCTTCCTGATGAACATCGACGCTGCAAGGTCCTTGTTCTCAAGATTGAAGGCGAATTCTGCCTGGGCCACAGCATAGGTCTCAATATCAATGAAGAGACGTCCCTGATACAACGGGGTTGTTATGGAGGGCTTCTGGTAGAAGTTTATCACATAGTTGGTCCTGTCGTCGATGACAACGATGCTCGAAAGTTCGAGGTCATACTGGGCGAGGGCTTCCCTGGTGAGAAATGTCTCGGGATTCTTGACAACGTCAAGGTAGAGTGTGGTTGTGGGACCGCCCTGGAGTTTGAAGAGGACTGTGTCCATCTTATCAACGTCACTGCTCTTCCTTCCCTTGTATATCCTTACGGCATCATACCTCAGCTCATTCTGATAGGGAGCCTTGAATACTTCAACCACGGCCTCGCCTATAGAGACATAAGAGCGGTTTTTCCTTATCGTCTCGCGGTAGAAACCAGTCATGTCATTGGCTACCGCAGGATAATTTTCACTGAAGCGGTCAATCACCTTTTCTATGATCTCCTCAGGGACAAGAGGTTTGACGATAACTTCTCTTATCGGTATCATCGCAGTCTCAAGTGCAATTACATTGCGCTGACCGTTGGTTTTCATCTCGTCAACCGACATCACCCTGTTCTTGTAACCTATATAGGAAAATTCAAGCTTGCCTGCTTCCCCCTCACCAATTTTAAGGGTGAATTCACCGTCAAGGTTTGTAACGGTAGATACATTGGTTCCCTGAACTGCTATACCGGCAAAAATAAGTGGCTGATTTGTTTCGGCATCAACCACCCTTCCGCGGATGGTAGTCACCTGTTGCTGATCCTTCTTTGTTCTTGCGGATGCATCTATGTCACCTGCAGGCAGAAGGAAGAGTAGCGTAGCTACTGCTGCTGTTAGTAAAACTTTTGTTTTCATGGTCTTTTATCAGTTTTTGTTCTTAATCCGGATCGTGTTTCCATACTTATGACCGGAATTGCCCACTCTCCCCTATACAATGAACAAAAAAAAATGTTTATTTGCCTCTGCCATGCCTGCTCCGTTTCTTAATGCAAGTTACTCTGTTTTCTCTTATGCCGTTAAGAGAACAACCGGCATTTCCGTTAATCCGCCGTTACCTGGCGCCGTCAGCGTTGAGCTAAGCAGTAAATGCAACCTGGGTTGCCCCGAATGCGTCACTGGCTCCGGCCTTCTGACAAGAAGGAGTGATTTCATGAGTTACGACCTTGCTTCCATGATTGCCTCTGAGTTTCGCGGGAGGGCCCTTTCTGTATGGCTCAGTTTTCAGGGAGAGCCGCTCATGCATCCCCGGTTCTTCAGTATAGCAGAGCTCTTCAGGGGAATGAACCCGGTCATATCAACCAACGGACACTTTCTTGACAGTGAGACGTGCCTCAGGCTTGCAGAGTCTCCACTGAAAGAGATAATAATCTCTTACGATGGCGTTTCGGCAGATACGTATAATATATACAGGGCGGGGGGTGATCATGAACGCGTTACCGGGGGCATAAGGAGACTGGCCGGAATAGCTGGAAAAAGGCGCTCGGCACCAAAGCTTACCCTGCAGTTCCTCCTTCACAGGGGTAATGAACATGAGGCCGGCGCAGCTGCAGCATTTGCTGCATCAATAGGCGCCGGGTTCAGAATAAAGACTATACAGGTACTCGATAATCAAAGGGCAGGATTATGGATCCCGTCCGACAGGAAGAGGTCAAGATACAGCTTCTCCGGCGGACAATGGAAGATTACCGGCATCCCGGCAAAAGGCTGCCTGAGGATGTGGACAACGACGGTAATAACCACTGACGGCGACGTTGTGCCCTGTTGCTATGATAAAAATGCCGGCCATATAATGGGCAATATCCAAAGCCGGACCTTCAGAGAGATATGGTACGGGACCCGTTACAGGTCATTCAGGGATTCCGTTATGCAAAGCCGCAGCATGACAGATATCTGCCGTCAGTGTCCACAGGGTAAACGGATTTTTTTTAAAGGCTGAGAATTATTGCCTTTGCTACGTGTTCATCATTTACTAATTTTAAGGAAACCAAACTGAACCTCGTATGAAGATACTTAAACTCTCCCTGACAGTCATTGCTGCTGTTCTTGTTGTAGCACTTGCAGCAGGGATAATTATTGCTTCCTCCCTGCGTAAGTCCGGACTGCCGGAACTTAACGGCGAAAAGACTGTCAAAGGCCTTACGGCTGATGCCAGGGTTATCCGTGATGAGCGTGGTGTGCCTCATATCTATGCAGGCAATACGCATGATCTTTATTTTCTTACCGGTTATGTCACCGCCCAGGAAAGGCTCTGGCAGATGGATATGGTAAGACATGCAACCCGGGGCCGGCTGTCGGAACTGTTTAAAAGAGATATGCTCGAGACAGATTATTTTCTCAGAGCGCTGGGTATGTCAAAAAAATCAAAACTGGTACTGGAAAATGAGGATCCGGCTGTCCTCGCTACCCTGCAGGCATATACCGACGGTGTGAATGCATGGATAACGGAGTGCGGGAAGAAACTACCACCGGAGTTTAAGGTGCTGGGATATAGCCCTGACCCATGGACGCTTACAGATATAACCAATATCATAGGGTTCATCGGATGGGACCTGGCCTCTTCCAACCTCAGTGACGAGATAAACAATTATAAGCTTGTCAAGACACTCGGTCCGGAAAAAGCTTCAGAGCTGATTGCTGACTGGAACCTGGTGGATGAGGTGGTCTACCCGGACTTCACCATTGATGAAGAGCTGTTGGAGAACGCTGTTTCCTCAATAGGTTCGATGAAAAAACTGGAGGAGCTGGGTATTGTCACGCTGTCAGGCAGCAATAACTGGGCTGTCTCCGGGTCAAGAAGTGAGACCGGCAAACCCATTTTATCGAATGACATGCATCTGGGCTTTAATGTGCCGGGCTTCTGGATGCAGATGCACCAGGTCATCCCGGGCGAACTAAATGTAACAGGTGTTCTCTTTCCGGGAGAGCCCTTTATCATTGCAGGGCACAATGAAAGGATTGCCTGGGGCATGACGAATCTCAGCGTGGACGATATCGATCTATTTGTGGAGACTGTTGATTCTTCAGGAAATAACTACCTGTACAATGGTCAGTGGCTTCCGTTCAGGGACGAGGATGAGGAAATAAGGCTCTCAAAAGATTCTGTCGTCACAAAGTCAATAAGGTATACTCATCACGGGCCGGTCATCTCCGGCATGCGGGGTATTGACGATGCGGTACTTACAATGCGCTGGTCAGGATATGACTATAGTGATGAAATAAAGGCGGTGTACCTTCTTAACAGGGCAGGGTCATGGGATGAGTTCCGTGCGGCTTTAAGCAACTTCAGGTCTATAAGTCAGAATTTTGCCTACGCTGATGTCGATGGTAATATCGGGCTGAACACCGGGGGAGGTGTTCCTGTAAGAAAAGGAACCGGGTTGTTGCCCAGGAGAGGCGACACTGATGAGTATGAATGGAAAGGATATGTGCCATTTGAGGTTCTTCCCACCTCATTTAATCCGCCAAATGGATTTGTATCCTCGGCAAACCAGCGCACAGTGACAGCTGACTATCCTTTTTACATCAGCGGCGAGTTCTCTATGCCGTACCGTATTATGCGCATACGGGAGATGGCAGCAGAGAAGGAGATACTAGGGATAGAAGATTTCAGGAAGATGGTGACAGACAATCACTCTGCATATGCAGCCATGCTTACCCCGGTAATCCTGAAGGCAGCCGCCACCATCGGCGAACCTGATGCGACAGAACAGGCTGCCATAGAGGAGCTCAAGACATGGGATTACTCGATGAATGCTTCGCTGATTGCCCCTTCATTGTTCGAAGTAATACGGATCGAACTGGCTCACAATATCATGTATGATGAGCTTGGCGATTTGTACGGATCGCCACTGGGAAGACAATATGACTTTTATATATACAGCATGATAAAAGAGGGTCCTGATGAGTGGATTGACAATGTCAGCACTCCCGAGCAGGAGACCATGGATGAGATCATGGTCATGAGCATAAGATCTGCCATTGATACTCTTACTGCAAGGTGTGGTGACTATGGAGAAAACTGGCAGTGGGGCAAAATACACACCTTCACCCTTGAGCATCCGATGGGTAGCGTTAAAATACTTGACAGACTGCTTGGTCTCAACTCAAAAACATATGGCGTGGGAGGCAGCTATCATACTGTTGAACCTTACTCTTACAGGAACAATTTCCGTGCAAATCACGGTGCGTCGGAACGTCATATCTTCAACACGGCCGACTGGGATAAATCACTGACAGTGATACCGACAGGCACCTCTGGCATCCCGGGCAGTCCGTTCTACCTCTCTCAGACTGATACTTACGTAAACAACGGATTCTTTTCAGAACCGTTTTCTGATCAGGCTGTAGAAGCAGCAAAAAAGTATGAGATGATTTTCAAGCCCGGTGTGAACGAATAACCGTTACAGGAAATGATTGCAAAGGAGAGGCTGTCTCAACCAGAGGCAGTTTCTCTTTTTTATACAGTCATTATCTCCTTTTCCTTTACCTCTATGATTTTGTCAACGCGGGAAATATGGCGGTCCGTCAAATCCTGGATCAGCTTTTCGCCGTTTTTTTCCTCATCTTCCGGCAATCCTTCCTTGAGGAGTGTTTTCAGCTCGTCAAGGAACCACTTGCGGCTGGTACGGATGCTGATCTTGGCTGTCTCGCCTTCCTGTTTTACCTGCCTGACCAGCTGGTGCCTGCGCTCTTCCGTTAGAGGGGGAACATTTATGCGGATTGCCTCTCCGTTATTTATCGGGGTCATGCCTATGTTGGCAGCCAGTATAGCCTTTTCAATAACGCTCAGCATATTTTTCTCCCATGGCTGTATAAGGATACTCTTGGCGTCAGGAGTGTTTATGTTGGATACCTGTGCCAGGGGTGTCATGGTACCGTAATAGTCAACACTGATTCCGTCAAGCAGGAGTGGATTGGCGCGGCCGGCACGGAGATGTGAAAGCTCATATTCAAGATGTTTGATGGCTTTCTCCATCTTTTCTTCAGACTCATCTTTAATAAGTTCCAGTTCGTCAGTCATATGGTTGATGTTATTCTGATAAAGACAAATGTAAAAAAATTTTCTTTCAGCGGGTTAATAGTGTTCCGTTGTTGGTGCCTTCAGCCACTGCCTTAAGGTTTCCTTCATTGTTCATATCAAATACAACTACCGGCATGTTGTTTTCACTGCACAAGGAAAATGCAGTCTGGTCCATGACCTTCAGGTTCTTTTCAATAGCTTCCCTGAAAGTGAGGTTTTCATATTTTACGGCTGCCGGGTCTTTCTCCGGATCTGCCGTATAAACACCGTCCACGCGGGTGCCTTTAAGCAGCACATCGCAGTTGAGCTCCACGGCACGAAGGGCTGCAGCAGTATCAGTTGTAAAGAAGGGGTTACCTGTTCCTCCGGCAAGGATACAAACGCACCCGCAATCAAGCGCGGATGATACCTTGTCCCTGCTGTAAAGCTCTCCCACAGGTTCCATACGTATTGATGTATAGACCTTTGCGCTGCATCCGGCTCTGGTCAGAAAGCTCTCCAGGGCCAGGCTGTTTATGACGGTTGCCAGCATGCCCATCTGATCTCCTTTCACCCGGTCATAGCCGTCGGCACTGCTGCCCAGGCCACGGAAGATATTCCCTCCGCCGATGACTATAGCTACCTGGCATCCTGATGCAACAACTTCTTTTATCTGATGTGCATAGCTTGTCAGTACTGTGGTTTCAAGGCCAGTGCCGTCGGGGCCTCCGGCAGACTCACCGCTGAGTTTAAGCAGGATCCTCTTGTATTTCATTATAGCAAAATGTTTTTGACCGGAACGAAATTAGTAAAAAATGCACCCTGATCAATGCGGGTATATAAAAAATGCAGCGGCAACCGGTGAGGGTGCCGCTGCATGAAAGGTTCACAGCAGATGCCCTTATTCTTTCTTTTTCAGGGTACTTATCCTGAAGATGTAGTAGAGAGGGCAGGTCTGTGTCAGTGCGGTTACGGCCAGGATGATTGCAAGAATTATGAAAATTAATCCCAGAATCTTACTGACGCCAATGAAATAGACAATAACAAGCAAGGCTGCCATAACAAGCCTTACAATCATGTCAGTTTTACCAACATTCTTTTTCATCATATTAAGGTTTTAGTAATTAAATTCTTATGAATCGGTTATGTCTCTGATTTTAACGGTATTTATCTTCAGCTGGCTCATTAATCCGGATACATATGTGCTCCACAGGCATCATCGTTTTATCGATACAATTTACTAATATTTTGCGGTACCCGGACAAATAACATCAGAGGGCTTTGCTGTATAAAAAAGAACGACGCCCGTTGCCGGCGTCGTTCCCTGTATATATCCAACAGGATTATTATCAGATATTCAGAGTATAGCGGATAAAACCAGTTGCTTTCAGCTCTTTGTCCTTGCTTTCAAGGTACTGTCTGATGCTGATTTTGCTGTCTTTGATGAACTCCTGATTCATCAGTGTGCTCTCCTTGAAGAACTTGTTCAGTTTACCCTGGGCAATCTTTTCAAGCATCTCTTCCGGTTTGCCTTCGCGACGGGCCTGTTCCCTTGCAATTTCAAGCTCCTGGGCAAGAATTTTTTCAGGGACATCATCCTTGTCAACCGAAACCGGGTTCATTGCAGCAACCTGCATGGCGACATCCTTATATATCTGGATATCAAGGCCTGATTTGTTGAATCCTACCAGTGTTGCAAGCTTGTTTCCCGGGTGGATATAAGCCTGGACAGCCGGGGCATTTATACTCCCGAAGTATGAGAGTTCGAACTTCTCACCTGTGATACCGCTCTTTTCAAGCACCAGTTCAGCGACGGTTTTGCCATCAACAGTAACATTCTTGAGGGCTTCAAGGTCTGCTGCTCCGCTTTCCAGAGCCGCATCAAGTATCGTATTACCCAGTGCAATGAAGTCGGCATTCTTGGCAACGAAGTCAGTCTCGCAGTTAAGCGATATCATCATACCTTTGCTGGCATCAGCAGTGGTTTTGGCAAGTACCACTCCTTCAGTGGCCTCACGGTCAGCACGTTTGTTTGCAATAGCCTGACCTCTCTTACGTATCAGTTCCTGTGCTTTTTCAAAATCGCCCGCTGCTTCTTCAAGGGCTTTTTTACAGTCCATCATGCCGGCGCCTGTCATCCTTCTCAGTTTGGCGACGTCGGCAGCGCTAATATTTGACATAGTATATTTTCTGTTTAATCGTTGATCTTATTCTTCTTCTTTTGTGCTCTCTTCCTCTTCTGCGGCAACCTCCTCTTCAGCTTTTTCCTCAGCATCATCAGCCTTCATCTCTGCCGGCTCTTCCTCATAGTCGAGTGCTGTGAATTTACCTTTATGTGCTCCTTCGGGGATATCTTCCCTGTCAGACTGTGAGCTGTCTTTGTCTTTCTCTGCCTTGCGTTCGTTAAGTCCCTCGGCTATTGCCTGGCACATGATCTCAATCACAAGTGATATTGACTTTGCAGCATCATCGTTTGCCGGGATAACAAAGTCGATATCTGAAGGATCAGAATTGGTGTCAACCATTGCAAATACCGGTATTCCCAGTCTCTTTGCCTCATGAACAGCGATACGCTCCTTGGATACGTCGACCACGAACAGAGCTGATGGCTGGCGGGTCATATCGGAGATCGATCCGAGGTTCTTTTCCAGTTTGGCCCTCTGGCGTGTGATCTGCAGCTTCTCTCTCTTGGAGAGATTGTCAAAAGTACCGTCAGTGGCCATTTTATCAATAGACCCCATCTTCTTTACCGCCTTGCGGATTGTCGGGAAGTTGGTAAGCATTCCACCCGGCCATCTTTCAGTGACGTATGGCATGTTTACGGCTCCGACCTTTTCAGATACGATGTCTTTCGCCTGTTTCTTCGTTGCCACAAATAGTACTTTACGTCCAGATTTTGCAATCTGTCTTATGGCAGAGGCGGCCTCGTCTATTCTGATTATTGTTTTTTCAAGGTCAATGATATGAATGCCGTTACGCTCCATGAAAATATAAGGAGCCATTGCCGGATTCCACTTTCTCTTAAGGTGTCCGAAGTGTACGCCGGCATCCAGTAATTCTTTGAAATTGGTTCTTGACATTTTGATAATGATTGTTAAGTTTACGTTCTGTGAAGTCAATTGCAGAGTAGTTCCTCGCGGGAAGTCAATGCAATTTAGATACTAAACCTGCATCTATAATTAATTGCTTTTGAACTCCTAACGCTTGCTGAACTGGAATCTCTTGCGTGCCTTTGGTCTTCCGGGCTTCTTTCTCTCAACCTCGCGCGGGTCGCGTGTGGTAAAGCCTTCAGCCTTGAGCTTGGGTTTGTACTCCGGATCGATTTTGATCAGAGCCCTGGAAATCGCAAGACGTACCGCCTCTGCCTGACCTTTGAATCCACCACCGTCAAGGGTGACTTTGATGTCATATTTGTCGGCAACATTGAGAAGGTTTAGTGGCTGAAGAACAACATACTGAAGGATCTCATTCGGGAAGTATTGCTTATACTCCCTGTCATTGATCGTAATCTGCCCCTTACCGTCGCTCATATATACCCTGGCGACTGCCGCTTTCCTTCTTCCGATAGCGTTAATAACTTCCATGTTTCTTACTTAATGGTTTTTAAATCGATTTGTTTGGGTTGCTGGGCCTCATGCTTGTGCTCTGGGCCTTCATACACATAAAGGTTCCTGAAGATTGCGCTTCCCAGCCTGTTTTTCGGAAGCATCCCTTTGACGGCATATTCAATCAGCCTTATGGGATGTTTCTTCATCAGCTCGTCAGCTTTGACGATCCTCTGGCCGCCGGGGTAACCGGTATGCCTGATGTACTCCTTGTCTGTCATCTTTGCTCCCGTCAGCGTAATTTTTTCTGCATTGATAACTATCACATTATCACCGCAGTCAACATGAGGTGTGAAGCTTGGCTTGTGCTTCCCCCTCAGCATCAGGGCAACAACAGATGCCAGACGTCCGAGTGTCTGACCCTCTGCATCTACAAGTACCCACTCTTTCTCAACAGTCGCCTTGTTGGCCGACACTGTCTTGTAGCTTAAGGTGTTCACTTTGTACTAAGGTTTTGTTAATTAATGATTTTTCAAAATAAAAACCCCAATTTTGGGGTCTGCAAAAATACAACTTATTTTTATTTCGAGCAATATGTTGTATTTTTAATTTCTTTATCATCTACATGTTAAGCAGAAACCCCAACCGGTCAACCAGTTCTTCCTGCCATCCTGCGGTTGTTCCCGGCCTGCTTCTATCCGGCTGGTTTTTACCGGCAGAAGGAAACAGGGCTTTTGTTACCTTACCGGATCACGATAGTTGCGGTCAGATTACCATAGCGGTATTCTTTTCGTATTTTTACACACTGTTACTTAGTACCTGCATATAATATGGATATTAATTTTGAGGACAGAGAATTCCTCAGTATTGCGATAAGAACCGCAGAGGAGAACATTAGTGACGGAGGAGGGCCCTTCGGGGCGGTGATTGTCAGTGACGGCCGGGTAATTGCCCGGGCCGGCAACAGGGTTGTCACCGGGCATGATCCCACGGCGCATGCTGAAGTAATGGCAATCCGCATGGCCTCTTCCGCTCTGCAGACCCATGACCTCAGTAACTGTGTCATATATACTTCCTGTGAACCCTGTCCTATGTGCCTGGGTGCTATATACTGGGCAGGCATCAGCCGTATTGTCTATGCCTCTGACAGGTACATGGCCGCAGAAGCAGGGTTTGATGACAACCGGATCTACACAGAGCTGTCACTCGCCACCGGCAAGAGGAGTATAGTCATGGACCAGGGTCTGAAGCATGAGGGTGACAGTGTCCTGAAAAAGTGGGAAGATTTTCCGGATAAAGTACCCTATTGAAAGGTTATGACGAGCAGACTTGAACGGACCTTCTTTCTTGACGACGCTGTCACTGTTGCACGGATGATGACGGGAATGTATATTGTCATAAATGCCGGGGAGAGGGCAGAAAGGTATCTGATAACAGAGACAGAAGCCTACCTGGGACAAACCGACAAGGCATGTCATGCCAGCAGGGGAAGGACCGGCAGGACTGAGCCCATGTTTCTTGAGGGGGGGCACCTTTATATCTACTTTGTGTATGGAATGCACTGGATGTTGAATGTGGTCTCAGGCCCGGCAGAGTCGCCCCAGGCTGTCCTGATAAGAGGCGTTCAGCATTTTTCCGGGCCGGGCCGTGTAACAAAAGGCCTGGGCATTGACGGTAGCTTCAACCGTGAGGATCTTACAAGGTCCAGGAGGGTATGGATGGAGGACAGCGGTTTGCGGCCAGAACTGGTGGCAGGTCCGCGCGTGGGAATAAATTATGCCGGTGAACCATGGGTGAGCAAACCATGGCGCTTTATGATAAAAAATTAAATATTGAAAAAATGATAAAAGGATTCAGGCAGTTGAACAACATTACAGGGTGGGCGGTGTTCGCCGTTTCACTCGTGGTATATCTTCTGACAATTGAGCCTACTGTAAGTTTCTGGGACTGTGGAGAATTTATCCTGTGTTCATACAGACTTGAGGTCGGGCATCCGCCCGGTGCACCTTTATTCCTCTTGCTGGGACGGTTCTTTTCACTTTTTGCCGGGGGAGACACCTCAAAGGTGGCAATGATGGTGAACATCCTGTCAGCCCTGGCCAGCGCATTCACGGTTCTGTTTCTTTTCTGGACAATAACCAGACTTATACGTTTTGGTACCGGAAGCGTTGAAAATATAAGTGGCGGAAAAGCGTTCGCAGTACTGGCAGGCGGAGCCATTGGCGCACTGGCCTATGCATTTTCAGACACCTTCTGGTTCTCAGCCGTTGAGGGTGAGGTATATGCCACCAGCTCCCTCTTTACGGCCGTTGTCTTATGGGCTATGCTACGATGGTATGATGAGGCCGATGAACCTCATTCCACCAGATGGATCATACTGATTGCCTACCTGATGGGGCTCTCGATAGGGATTCACCTTCTGAATCTTCTCGCAATACCCGTACTTGTCCTGTTATGGTACTTCAGGAAACGAAGGGTGACAGGGAAGGGAGTTCTCTATGCGCTTGTCACGGGCTTCCTGGTTCTCGGCGTACTGAACTTTGTCTTTGTTCCTGGCGTGGCCAAAGTAGCCGGCTGGTTCGAATTGTTTTTTGTCAATACCCTGGGACTGCCATATAATACAGGGCTCTATATCTACCTTGTCCTGCTTGTAGGACTGACAGTGTATGCCATATGGTATTCCCTCAGGAACAACAAGCTGATAATGAATTTTATTATGACAGTGGTTGCGGTACTGCTTCTCGGGTATGCCTCATTCGCACTCATCATAATAAGAGCAAATGCTCATCCGCCCATGAACCAGAATGACCCTTCTGACGTGTTTTCATTTATTTATTACATCAATCGTTCACAGTACCCCAGAGCACCATTTTTATACGGGCACTATTATTCGGCTCCTGTGACCGGGGTTACCAAGAAGATAGGCGGCTATAACAAAAAGGATGGAAAGTATGTTCCATATTACTCGGCTGATTATGAATATGACAGTCGCTTCAACACAATCTTTCCAAGGATGTACAGCAGCGAGCCTGATCATATTCGCCAGTACGAGTACTGGGGCAGGATTAAGGGGAGGAAAGTGACCATCAGGTCCGGGGGAGAGAGTGAACAGGTTACCATTCCGACTTTTGGGGAGAACCTGCGTTTCTTCTTCAGGTACCAGGTTGGGGTGATGTATCTGAGATATTTCATGTGGGACTTTTCAGGCCGGCAGAATGACATCCAGGGAAACGGGAATGTGATGGACGGTAACTGGATAACAGGTATACCGTTCCTTGATAATGCCCGCCTGGGTGACCAGGCAATGCTGCCGGCAGAAAACATCAACAACCCTGCACATAATACCTACTTTCTCCTCCCGCTGCTTGCAGGGCTGGCAGGCTTGTTCTGGCAATACCGGCGTGACAAGAAGGGAACCTCACTGGTATTTCTGCTGTTCCTGATGACCGGTCTGGCCATCATCACATACCTTAATCAGAATCCCAGCCAGCCCAGGGAGAGAGATTACGCATACGCCGGGTCTTTCTACGCATTTGCTGTCTGGATAGGGATGAGCGTGATGCTGGTATATGACCTTCTGAGGAAGTATATGAAGGAATTTCCCGCTGCCCTGATACCCTCACTATTGATAACTGCCGCCGTGCCGCTGCTGATGATACAGCAGAATTATGATGACCACGACCGGTCTGACAGATATACTGCCAGGGACATAGCCTCAAACTATCTCGCTTCCTGTGATGAGAATGCCATACTGCTGACTTACGGTGACAACGATTCATTCCCGTTATGGTACATTCAGGATGTCGAAGGTTACCGTACCGATGTACGCGTGGCAAACCTGAGTTATCTCCAGAGCGGTTTTTATATTGAGACAATGAGCCGCAAGGCATTTAAGTCTGATCCGTTACCATTTACTCTCGGTACTGATAAATATATTGAGGGAGAAAGAGTACAGCTTCCTGTTGAGGACCTGATAAAGGAGCCGACGCCTCTGAGAAAGGTGATTGACTTTGTTGGTTCGGATGATCCAAAGGCCAAGGTCGACCTGTCGGGCCGAGGCGACTACTTCAACTTCATCCCTGTAAAAGAATTTACCATCGATGTCGATTCGGCTCATGTGATTGCCACGGGAGCGGTGCGTCCCTATCATGCTGACAGGATATTAAACCCGTTTCTGTGGAAGTTCAGAGGATCCATGGCTATCAAAGATGACCTGGCAGTTATGGATGTCATGGCCGGAAATAACTGGGAACGACCTTTTTATTATTCGGTCACAGTGCCTGCTTCTACTTATATCGGGCTGGAGAACTTCTTCCTTCTTGAGGGGATGGCATACAGGATAAGCCCGATCAGAATTGATCCTCCGCCGGCAGGAGAAACCGGAATGGTTGATACCAGGGAGATGTATGAGAAGATGATGAACCATTACAAGTGGGGCAATGCAGAAAAGAGCGGGGTATACCTTGATGAAAACAACCGCAGAATGTTTGACGTCTTCAGACGACAGTTCGCTAAACTATCCAGGGCTCTGGTGCTTGAAGGAGATACTGTCAGGGCCATAGAGGCAGTGGAGAAGGGACTGGGCATAGTACCTCCCGAAAAGATGCCATATGATTATTTCAGTATCGATCTAGGTGAAGCCCTGGCTATGGCCGGGAAGAAGGAAGAGGGTGAGAAGCTGCTCTCCGACATTGTTGAAAACTCACTGGTTGCATTGAGATTCATTTCAACTCTTCCTGATGAGAAGACCTATGGTCTTGACTTTACCATATCAGTTTCGCTTCAGACCCTGCTTGACGTGTACAGGCTGGCAACCAGGTTCGGAATGACCGGGCTCGCAACAAGAGCTTCTGAAGAACTGACAAAGTATTACGGAGAACTGCCGGCGAGATGATCCGAAATTATGGCCGGCCGTTTCCTGCAGGGATCATTTACCCTGATGCCATTTACAGTCTGAGAGGTAACGGGAGGAGGCTCTATCTGACCTTTGATGACGGTCCTGATCCTGAGTCGACTCCCAAAATACTTGATATTCTTGAGTCACGTGATGTGCATGCGACCTTTTTCTGCACCGGGGCAAAAGTACTCTCTTCACCGGGCATATTTGCCCGGATAGCTGCCGCAGGACACACCATAGGTAACCACGGCTACAGCCATCTTAACGGCCTCAAGACCTCAGTGAGGCTTTATTGTTCAGATGTATTGAGAGGGAGGGATATCACTTGCAGCAACCTTTTCAGGCCACCATACGGAAGGCTGCGGGTAAGGCAGTACAGGATACTTGAAAGAAGCATGAAGATCATTTTCTGGGACGTTATGACTTATGATTTCGACAAAGCCCTATCTCCTGAAGCCTCTTATGGTATTCTGTCGAAGAGATACAGGCCAGGGTCGGTGATAGTCCTGCATGACACATCCTCCAGTACCGTGACAGGCTACCTTGACAGGTTCATCGGGCATGCGATGGATGAAGGCTATTCTTTTGGCCCATTGGATGATTATTCGCTTAATGGCTGATTTTTTCAGTCGAAATGCTATTTTTGAAAAGGAAAGGAATCTGTGTAATGAACATACTTATTCTCGGATCAGGTGCCCGTGAACATGCTATAGCATGGAAACTGGCACAGAGCAATAAATCTCCGGTACTTTATGTGGCGCCAGGGAATCCGGGCACTGCCGCGGTCGCGGCCAATATTCCGGTTGACCCGCTGGATTTTGAGGCAGTGAAAGGCGCCATACTCAAACATGAGATAGGCATGGTCGTCGTTGGGCCCGAGGTACCCCTTGCCGAAGGTGTAACAGATTATATTGAGGAGGACCCCCTGTTATCCCATGTGGCTGTGATAGGTCCCCGCCGTAAAGGAGCCATGCTTGAAGGGAGCAAGGATTTTGCCAAGGGGTTTATGAAGAGACACCGGATCCCCACAGCAGCATACTCAACCTTTTCCTCTGATAACATTTCTGAAGCTGTCAGCTTCCTTCGCAGTCTCAAACCTCCGTATGTACTCAAGGCAGATGGACTGGCAGCAGGGAAAGGAGTTCTGATCATTGATGATTTTGACGAAGCGCTCGATGAGCTTAGAGCAATGCTTCAGGGCCGCTTCGGGGCGGCAGGAAGCAAGGTGGTGATAGAACAATACCTGAAGGGTATTGAGATGTCTGCTTTTATTATTACTGATGGCACTTCTTACAAGCTGTTGCCTGAAGCTAAGGACTATAAACGTATAGGGGAGGCTGATACAGGTAAAAATACCGGAGGCATGGGAGCCGTATCACCGGTGCCTTTCTCAGATAAACTATTTATGTCAAAAGTGGAGGAGACGATCATCAGACCAACAGTTGAGGGGCTAAGGGAAGAGGGTATTGACTACCGCGGATTCATCTTCTTTGGCCTGATGAATGTCGACGGAGACCCTTATGTTATTGAGTATAATGCGCGTCTCGGCGATCCGGAAAGCGAGGTGATCCTGCCAAGGATTGAGAGCGATCTCTATGACCTGCTCGAGGGTGTTGCCAAAGGTGACCTCTCAGACCGTACTATTGTTATTACTCCTGAAACAGCTGTCACAGTAATGATGGTATCAGGAGGCTATCCTGACACCTATGGGAAAGGATTTCCTGTTTCAGGGATTGAAGATGTTAATGAGAGCATGGTCTTCCATGCAGGTACAAAAATTAATAACGACAGCCTTGTTACGTCAGGAGGCAGAGTACTGTCAGTAACCTCTACCGGATCATCCATGGCAGAGGCTCTCGACAGAAGTTACCGGAGCATTTCGAAAATATCATTTGAGGGAATGCACTACCGCAGGGACATCGGTTTTGACCTGAAACCACTGGCAAAATGATCAGGTTGTTCAGAGAATCAGGAGCAGTACCGGCACTTATGCTGACGTTATTGGCACTGGCACTCTGGAGTCCCTGTTTTATCAATCCTCCTGATCTTTCGCAGCCCTACAACAGTGATACTATGCCGCTGTGGGGATATGTTATCCGGGTCTTTTCCGGTTCACCGCTCCTTGCAGTTACATTCTCCTTTGTGCTTATGCTGGTTGTGGCGATAGTCATGGTAAGGTTTAACACTGCAATCTTCTTCATACCGCGCCGGACAATTCTTCCCTCTTTAATGTATGTTCTTTTGTTCTCGGTTTTCCCGGGCGATATGATTCTTAATCCGGCCCTGCCGGCAGCACTGTTAATTGTGTCAGGATTATGGAGGATGATCTCGTCATACAGGAAGAACGGCATGGTTTTCAATTTTTTTGATGCAGCGATCCTGATATCATCGGCAGGACTATTTTACCCAGGCAGTGTGTGGTTTATCATCCTTGTGTTCATAGGAGCACTCATATTAAGAAGCCCTGATGTCAGGGAACTCACTGTTGCCCTTGCCGGTGCCTTGCTTCCATGGATAATAATGTATGCTCTCTGGTATGTTACCGGAGGATTTGTTTCAGACCTGACGGAGATTATCAGGCATAATCTTTTTGATCAGATGCCGGCAATATACTGGAGCAGAACCCTCATCCTCCTTATTATAGTGACAGGGCTGAATTTTCTTCCGGCGCTGTTCTCACTTATGGGGGAGATGTCAACTTACAAGATCAGGAGCCGTAAAACATATGAGCTGTTTTTCTGGATGATGGTTGTCTGTGCTGCAGCATGGGCTTTTGTGCCTTCTGTTTCTGTTGAGCTGGGTGCCATAGCTGCAATACCGGTGGCCTTTATCATTGCAAATTATATGGCCTTAGCGAGAAAGGTGGCTATTATTGAGACACTGCTCTGGCTTATGGTGATAATGCTTATTGTATCCAGGGTGTGGCCTTACTGATCATTTGATCATGTAAACTACACCCACACCGGATCCCTGTTCCCCGTTCAGGAAATCATACCACAGCGTATAAAGACCTGTTTTGTTGCACACGAAGTCAATGGAGTTGTATTTTTTCCCTGTGCTCTTATCCAACGAGCAGATCAGCTCTTTATTCTGGTCATATATGGTTATGATGAGTTCACCGGCTGATTCGGGAGTCTCACATACAGAGAACCTGTACTTAATGTTCTTCATAAGATACATGTTGGCCTTGTATACAGGAGCAGTGGCATCGGGGCCGGCTTTTGGCAACTGCACACGGAAATCTTTCAGGTAGGTAGTGTTGTTACCGGCGGCGAGCACACAATTGCTGACAAATTCTTCTGCTGCAGGCTGACCGGTAGTAATAAAGGGCAAAAAGACCAGTATGACGGAGATAATCATAAACCTGCACTTCATCTTATCTGTCAGATATTAATTTGTTCCTTACTTCTTCTGAGACTCCGGCTATCTCTTCCAACTGACTGACATTCATCTCAACAATGCTCTCCTCATGTTGTACCATCACCAGTCGCCCGTCCTGCTCTGCCGTCTCCGGTTCACCGAGCCTGTAAGAGATATGTACATCATGGTATGCCTTGTTTATCCCTTCCATCATATTGCACAGAGAGTTGTATTCCGCGCTGCTTTCCCTATATGGCCGAAGGAGCATCAGCAGATCACCGAGGATCATTTTCTGCTCACCGATACGGTCTGTAAGTATCCTGTCCGGATGAACAAGGGCAACCTGTGTTGCCAGGTACTGACCTTCTATCCATATACCTGCTATCATCAGCGCTGAAACAGATGCCCGGTCGTTCTCCCTGAGAAATTCATCGATCTGGTTGTATGAATTAACCGACATGAACAACAGGGAATCAAGGTTGGATTTATTGACAGACAGTCTCCTGAGCGTCTCGAAATCAAAGTACCGACCCACACCCAACCCGTCAGCCAGTTTTTTGATGGTTGACAGAACTTCAACCGAATTTCCGGTTTTCCCGTAAATATTGAGATATCCGAGATCAGCACCGTAAATGCCAAGCATAACGGCTTTTTGAAAATTGGAGGTGAGTCGGTCAGATTCCTGTGTGGGAGCCAGGTATTCGGCCGTGAATGGTATTTGCATTTCCTGGAGGATGGAAGAAATTTCCACAGGTGAAGCCATGTTCTGAACAATATCTGTCACAGCCTCATAACTCAGTTCCGCGACCTCTCCGGCCGGTAAGGAATCGGCAGCCGGAAACCCTATGCCGACATGTCCGGTGTTACTATTCCTGCATGAGCAAACAAATATCAGCAGGATCACTGCCAGCAGCTTCGAAATTGTTCCTGTCATCAGGTATTTTGTTAATGTACAAATGTAAGAAAATTGGTCATTCCTGTTTTATTAAAACAGAGTACTGAAAAAACCTGAGGATCTGTCTCAGCGTTTTGTATGAGCCTGTTCCTGTACTCAGGCATTTTGTTTTATATACCTTCCTGGCTATCTCATCAATCCAGTCATTTCTGTCCTGCCTGGCAATTATGACAAATAACTCCATCAAAGCCTCCAGGATCTCTTCACTTAATTCTTAGTGATGGGCATTTTCACGTGTGGCCGGCAAGTTCACGAAATTAGGTAGAAAATTTGTTGGAAAATGTGGACTTATTGATTATGAGGAATATCCTTTGTCCAAAGTTCATATATTTATATCCCTGCACATTCTGAACTCTAAAAAAAAGAGAACTTAAAAAATATTTTCTAACCCTAATCAACTTGTCTATGACAAAATCAATCTTTGAAATCAGAAGATCCCTCAGCCCTGGTTACAGTGGTCTGAGGGCCTGCCTGGTCATTGCCATGCTTGTGATTTCTCTGACAGCATTTTCACAGAACATAACTGTGAAAGGAACGGTCACTGATGCTCAGACAGAAGAAGCGATGATCGGCGTGAATGTGGTCATTAAAGGCACGATAAGGGGCGTGGTTACTGACATTAACGGTCAGTTTACCATGCCTGACTGTCCGCCTGATGCTGTACTCGCCTTCACATACGTCGGCTATGAACTGCTTGAGGTTCCGGTACAGGGAAGAACAAACATCCCCGTTAACATGGAAGTTTCGAGCAGTCTGCTTGATGAAGTGGTCGTTATCGGTTACGGAACCGTGGCCAAAAAAGATATTACGGGATCCGTTGCATCTGTCAAGGGTGAAGAGCTGACATCGATACCTGTTGCTTCAGCTGCCGAGGCACTGACCGGGAAAATGGCCGGGGTTCAGGTAGTCACTACTGAAGGATCACCTGATGCCGAGGTCAAAATACGTGTCCGGGGAGGAGGATCCATTACCCAGGATAACTCACCCATGTTTATCGTTGATGGCTTCCCCGTAACAAGTATCTCTGACATTCCGGCTTCCGAGATCCAGTCTATCGACGTTCTGAAGGATGCCTCCTCCACAGCCATTTACGGAGCCAGGGGGGCTAACGGGGTTATAATAATAACCACCAAGAGCGGTGTGGCAGGCAAAGTGACAGTTAGTTACAATGCCTACTACGGATTTAAAAAGGTTGCCAATCAGCTCAACACTCTCAGCGTTGAAGATTATGTCAACTGGCAGTACGAGTATGCCCTGCTTGCCGATAGACTTGACAGCTACGAGAAATTTTTCGGTAGCTACCAGGACATTGACCTGTATAACGGTCAGCCGGGCATTAACTGGTACGAGCAGGTTTTTGGCCATGTGGGCACAACATTCAACCACGACCTGACAATCACGGGCGGATCGGATAAATTTCGCTATTCGGTCGGCTATGCCGGGATTACAAGCGATGAGATAATGCTTAATTCTCAATACAGGCGTGACAATATTTCCCTGAAACTTGATCACCGCCCTAACGATAAAATTGAACTTTCATTCTCATTACGTTATTCAGACCTTAAGATTGGTGGTGCCGGCGGTACTGACCAGGATAACGCTACCCCGAACGACGCAAGAGTAAAACAGACTATGATCAACGCGCCGGTTCCTTTCACAACAATGGGTGATTATGATATTGAAGAGGTAACCTCGTCGATGGTCAATCCGATATTATCCGTTAACGATAACGACAGGCAGCAACAGAAGCTGAGGTACACTATGGGCGGCAGTTTCGGCTGGTATATAGTTGACAATCTCCAACTAAAAACAGAGGTTGGATTACAGAGCTATGTCACAAACGATGACAGGTTTTATGGACTGACTACCTACTATGTAAAAAATACTCCCGGGGTTGATGATCAAAATAAACCTGCCCTGATATCTGAGTACAATAACTCCTTGCA
Organism: Bacteroidota bacterium; assembly: GCA_003250475.1. GTDB lineage: Bacteria > Bacteroidota > Bacteroidia > Bacteroidales > VadinHA17 > SR-FBR-E99. Next base: position 70,112 of record QKGI01000136.1, read on the forward strand.
GTTCAGGAATACCAATACCCTCACCTATGACTTCAAGACCTTCCTTGGCGCATCAGGTCATTCATTAAAACTGCTGCTTGGTCATGAAGTAATCCAGGTCAAAACAAATGAAGCAACAAATACAATATGGGGTTTTCCTGACTTCTTTGTTGCAGAACAGGCTTACAAACTGACAAGCCAGGGGAATACCTATTTTTATGAAAACAGCTATGAACCTGACAGAAAATTGCTCTCCTTCTTTGGAAGGGTAAATTATGACTATAAGGGCAAATACCTTGTTTCAGCAACCTACAGAGCTGACGGTTCCAGCAAATTTGCCAAAGGCAACCGCTGGGGTTATTTTCCTTCAGCCGCAGTAGCGTGGAGAATATCGGAGGAGAATTTCATGCAGAGCCTTTCTTCGGTGATCAACAACCTGAAGCTGCGCTTCAGCTATGGTTCGGCCGGTAACAATAATATTCCTTCCAACCAGATCGCCCAGGTGTTTACGTCCAGTGCAACAGCTTATATTAATAATGTGATGAACTACTGGTCGCCGGAGACCACGATGGCCAACCCTGACCTGAAATGGGAGACTACCTATACCAGGAACCTGGGCCTTGACTTCGGACTCTTCAGGGGAAGAATAGACGGGGCTGTTGAGTTGTATTACAATACCACCAAGGATTTGCTTATCGAATTCCCTGTCTCCGGAACAGGGTACAAAACCCAGTACAGAAACATGGGTGAGACAGAGAACAAGGGTCTGGAGATCTCATTGAACTGGATGGCCCTGAACAAGAAAGACTATAGTCTGACATTCGGATTCAACATCGGGTTTAACAGGAACAAAATCGTTTCCCTGGGAATCATGGATGACTTCGGAATGAACACTTCATGGGCTTCTACAGAGATAGGTGACGATTACTGGATTGCCGTCGGCGGTTCAGTGGGCCAGATGATTGGATTTGTGAATGCCGGAAGATACGAGGTGTCTGATTTTACAGGATATGATGAAGCCACCGATACATGGACGCTTAAGGAAGGTGTCGATGATGCTTCAGCTGTTGTTGGAGCCCTCAGGCCGGGAAGCCTCAAGCTTGTTGACAATACGGGCGAAGGCCAGGTCACCGTCGATGATTGTGTCATAATTGGTGATGCGAACCCCAAACATACCGGCGGGTTTAATATCGATGCCCGCTTCTATGGATTTGATCTTTCCGCTGTCTTTAACTGGAGCTATGGAAATGATATCTATAACGCCAACAAGATAGAGTATACAACAGGCAGGTACCAGTTCAGAAACCTGCTTGATATTATGGCTGAGGGAAAAAGATGGACCAATCTCGATGCTGACGGCAACCTGGTAAACGATCCGGCTGCCCTGGCTGCGATGAATGCAAATACCACAATGTGGTCACCTTATATGTCGAGGCATGTGTTCAGCGACTGGGCTGTTGAAGACGGCTCGTTCCTGAGATTGAACACACTCTCGCTCGGGTATACTATCCCTTCAGCGCTTCTCGACAAGGTCAACATTCAGAACCTCAGATTCTATGTGTCAGGATATAATGTATTCCTCCTGACAAGGTACTCGGGCTTTGACCCTGAAGTCTCTGCGAGAAGAAATACCGGTCTTACGCCAGGTGTTGATTACTCAGCCTATCCAAAGAGCAGGCAGATACTGTTTGGTTTAAATCTTTCATTTTAAACTGCTATAACTATATGATTATGAAAAAAGTAATATATATAATTAGTCTGGTTCTGGCGTGCTTTTTCATCTCTTGTGAAGATTTCCTGGAAGCTCCGTCACAGTCGACACTGGATGAATCACTGATTTTCTCCAACCCGACACTTGCTTCCATGGCAATTGACGGCATCAAAGAACCTTTAGGTCAGACCAACTCATACAGGGGAAGGTTTATCCCCTTTTATGGGACAAATACGGATATCGAGTGGAACAACTCTTCCGACGGCACCGGACCGGTGCAGGAGCTGGCAAGGTATGAGAACTCGGCCACCAATACCTACATGAATACCACCAACAATGCCTGGGCAATGATGTACCTGGGCATCGAACGTGCCAATATTTGTATCAGGGGCTTACGCACCTACGGCGATCCTGCCCCGGGCAATGCGATGGGTCAGCTTCTCGGTGAGGCTCTGACCCTCAGAGCTATCTATTATGCAGACCTGCTCAAGGCATGGGGTGATGTGGTTGCCCGGTTCGAGCCGGTCTCCTCCACAACCATCTATCTTGCCAAATCAAGCAGGGATGAAGTGTACAAACTGGTGATAGCTGACCTTGAGGAGGCCGCTACTCTCGTTGCCTGGCCCAATGAGACCGAGGCAACACAAACCACTGAGAGAATTAACAGGGCATTTGTCAAGGCTCTCCGGGCACGCCTGTGCATGAGAGCTGCGGGTTATTCACAGTACCCTGACGGCATCAGAAGAAGCAATGATCCCGAATTGTCGGTGGCAAATATGTATGGTATAGCTCTACAGGAATGCAAAGATGTAATAAACAGTGAAAAGGCTGGCCTGGCAACTACTTTTGAAGAGTTTTTCAGGAATATGTGTGAGGAAGATATCACCGCAGGTGGAGAGTCATTGTGGGAGATACCTTTCGCAGCCGGTCGCGGGAGAGTAGCGTTTACTTTCGCAGTACAACACAGGTCAGTTGACCAGTACACTGCACAGCCAAGAGGAGGAACTTCAGGTCCGCTGCCGTTCTTCTACTATGACTATGACGTTAAGGACCTGCGGCGCGATGTCACATGTGTACCTTATGAGTATGGCACTGCTGATAACAACGAAGTGGCGAAACAGGAACTTCGCGCTGTCGATAACTGGTGTTTCGGAAAGTGGCGTTATGAGTGGATGACAAGGCGTGTTACATCAACAAACGATGATGGTCTGAACAAGATCTATCTGCGTTATGCTGAAGTATTGCTTATGGCTGCCGAGGCGGAGAATGAACTAAACGGCCCTGCCAACGCGGCCCCGTACCTGAAACAGATACGGCGGAGAGCTTTTGCCCAGGAAGACTGGGCTGTAAAAGTAGACGCATATGTCAATGCCCTGACAAGCAAAGAACAGATGTTCAATGCAATAGTTGATGAGTTTGCCTTCGAGTTCTGCGGTGAAATGGAACGCAAATCAGCGCTTATCCGCTGGAACCTGCTGGGAGACAAAATGGATGAAGCCCTGGCCAAAATGGATAACCTTCGCAACCGGACAGGTGAATATTCAGATGTGCCTGAAAACCTTTACTACCGGTACGTTGCTGATGAGGATGGTTTGATAACCAAACTTGACATATACGGCCTCAACAGGGGAGAGACTGCTGATATGTCTGGCCAGTATACAGGCTTTGAAGAATGGATCACCCCGGATGCTATAACAGACCTCAAAATCAACTCTCTGTTCAGGTTTGATCCTGACCAGAACCAGTTCTGGCCCATCTGGCAGGTATTCATCGATGCCAGTAATGGAATGTTGAAGAATGATTATGGTTACTGATAAATCTATTATAATGAAAAAGATACTAAGAAACATAGCGATCTTAACCGGTGTTTTCTCAATGTTGCTTTTCAGCGCATGTGAAGATAAAATACCGCCTGTAATAGAAGAACTTGACTTCAGCAGGGCTTTTACACCGGTCGGACTGACCTCCGAGATCAGTAACGTGACAACTGTTACACTTTCATGGACAGAAGTGAAAAACGCTGATCATTATGTGCTCGAGATCTACGAGGGAATAACATTTGAAGCAGCGTCACTGCTTGCTACCGTTGATATCCCGGGCAACGAACTAACTTATTCATACGTTCTGCCGGCGGGTGATACTCAGTTCTCAGCCAGACTGAAGACTATCAGCTCATTGCAGGGCGTGGATGAATCAAAATGGTCAATGATTGCATTCAGATCTGCTCCTGAAAACCTGTTTACTGGTTATACCAGCATGATGACCGGTTTGGGTGAGTGTGTCATAAAATGGAAACCAGGCTCTGTAGCCACAGCTCTAGTATTCACATCCGGAGGCAGCGATATTTCTTACCCGCTTACTGCAGGAGAAATTGCCGCCGGGGAGAAGATGCTTACAGGAGTGGCAAATGCCGGGTATGAAGTGAAACTGATGAACGGTACCTTTGTAAGAGGCAGGACGAACATAGTCATCGAGGGAGATGTCCTCCTGCCTGCCGGCGGAGACCTGGCAGCTGCCATTGCAGCCATGGCACCCGGTGGTGTACTGGTTTTAACAAACGGCTCTGATTATCCGCTTGTCGAGACAGATACCATCCTGAGCAGTATAAAAATCCGCGGACTGTTCGCTGACGACCTTCCTACGATATACCTGATGACTGGCGGTGGCAACCATATGTTCGATGTCGATCCCAACATGACGTTTTCCGATTTTGTGATCTTTGAAAATGTCGATATAAGTTGCTACTATGATGACGCCGGAACAACAAGACACCGCGGTGTATTTGACGTTGAAGGATCAGCTGTAAGCCTGGGTTCACTGGTTTTTAACCATTGCATCGTCAGGAACTCCGGACGTAGCGTTATCCGTCTTCGTGGCAACGCCGACGGCCAGGTGATCAACAATGTTGAGTTTAACGATTGTGTAATGTATGACTTTGCCTTTGACAGCCATTACGGAATGCTTAATCCAAACGCCTCCACAGCATCAATGGTCAATATAAAATTCATAAATACGACTGTTTATAATATAAGAGGCGGTATCATCAATTATGGATCAGGCGTCGGCTGTCAGAGTGTGATTATTGACAACTGCACTTTCAACCAGACCACTATGGATGCCTCATCTGCAAGGTGGTTCATTGATTTCGGTTCCTCCGGCACATCAAACGGGACAATTGCCATCAGTGACTGTATCCTGGGTGAGACTACGGAAAATGCCAACGGAATCAGGCCGGCAGCTATGAGCCTCTCGGTGACAGGGTCATACAATACGACTGACTTTGCTGATAATAATGCTGTATTCAAGGCTATGCTGACCTCATATTCAGGCTCGTCAACCTCTCTGTGGACTGATCCTGTTAACGGTGACTTCACATTCCTTGATACTTATTTTGAGGGAATAGCGACTGCAGGGGCCCCGCGCTGGAAGCCCTGACGGTTGACCTGAAAGGATTTAGGTCAGTTTTTGGATTTTTCTTGAGGATCGGGAGAGGGAGACCACTCCCGGTCCTTTGGGTTTACACTATGAAAGCTCCCTGGTCCTTAAAAGTATTGAATTCTGCATACCTAACTCACGGTTTTTGAGAAAAATCACCGCAATAGCAGTCATGGCCCTGACCGGCACATTGATGGCAGGGGCACAGGATCCTGCCGGTGTCCTGAACTGGAAGTCTGAGACCTCTCTCAGAACGTACCTGCTTCAGAAGATGCACCAGCAGTATGATACCCGCAGAGCCCTTTTTGAACGTGCAGCGCTCACTACTGACGGTATTGGCGATTATATCAGATCATGCAGGGAAAAATACCTGGGTCTTCTGGGCACCTTGCCCGGGAAGACACCCCTTAACCCTGTTGTTACGGGTAAGATGGAATATGATGACTACTCGATTGAGAATATCATTTTTGAGTCGAGACCGGGCCATCATGTGACATCAAACATTTATATACCCTCAGGTGAAGGACCCTTTCCTGCAGTGCTGTTTTTCTGCGGTCATGAAATGACATCAAAAGCAACGGCATCATACCAGCAGACGGCTATTCTCTTTGTCAGAAACGGTTTTGTCGTACTTGTTGTCGACCCTGTATCACAGGGCGAAAGAGTCCAGTTTACCGATACCTGCGGAAACAGGATACTCAGAGGCAGCACCACTGAACACACACTGCTTAACGCGGGTGCTTTGCTTACCGGCGGCAGCGTGGCAGCCTGGGAACTGCATGACAATGTAAGGTCACTTGACTATCTGGTCTCAAGGCAGGAAGTTGACAGCTCCAGGACAGGTTGCCTGGGCAACTCCGGTGGCGGGGCTCAGACACTATACTTTGCAGCATTTGACGATAGGGTTAAGGTTGCGGCACCATGCAGCTTTATTACAAGCAGGGAACGCGAGTACGAAATGAACGGAACAGGTGACGGATGCCAGCAGCTGCCATCAGAAGGAAAGGCGCAACTTGAGATAGCGGATTACCTGATGCTTTTTGCCCCTAAACCCCTGCTGGTTCTTGCGGGACGGTATGATTTTGTTGACTACCAGGGTACCCTTGATGCATCAGCAGAACTTGAGAAGGTTTATGAAAGCATGGGAGAAGAGGATAAATTCAGACTCTTTTCTTTTGATGATGGCCACGGAATATCAGAACCCAAACGGGTGGAGGCAGTCAGGTGGTTTAAAAAATGGCTTGGCAATGATGCCCGGGTGATAACGGCACCCGTAAATGAACCATCTGCGCCGGAACAGCTCTGGTGCACGCCTGCAGGGCAGGTTACTTCACTTTATAAAGATGAGGTTACCTTTCAGGCAGTGAACGCCGGCATCCTGAATTACCTGGGTGAATCCCGACATGAGTTCATCAGCCGCAATGACCCCGAAGCAGTAAGGTCGAAACTGAACACTCTTCTGGCAACAGGGGACCGAAGCCATGATCCGGAAGTTGAAGAGGTAGCCACGGTACAAGGGCCGGGTTATGTAATGAACAAGCTTATTATCAGGAACGGGGAGCAGCCGCCTCTGCCATGCCTGATGGTGACGCCTGACTCAAAATATCCTGCTGACACTCTTGTAATCGTTCTTGATCACCGTGGCAAATCATCGGTTCTGGCGGACCCCAAATTCATTAGGGGAACAGGTGATGACGCCGGGAAGATTTATCTGCTGGCTGACCTTCGCGGCATGGGAGAGACCGCCGAGAAGCCCGGTGTTAATGACCCCAAATATTACAACAGTGAGTATCATAATGCAGTTCTCAGCCTTCATAGCGGACAACCGTTACCGGGCCAGCGCGTTACTGATATCCTGACACTGCTTGACTTTGCCGGGACACAACACACTATCAGCAAGCTGCCGGTAAAGATCATTGCATCCGGACCGGCTGCACCCGCAGCCCTGATGGCTGCTGTCTGCGACAGCCGGATAACCTCACTTAAGCTATCCGCAACAATCAGATCATTTGCCGAGATTACAGGAAGACCGATGGAAAAAGATTGGTATTCATACGTTGTTCCCGGGATAATGAAATATTTTGATCTGCCTGACCTGGCCTCCATGAGACCCGGGCTTAAAGTTGAATATGTCAGTAACTGAAATGATGAAAACGGCCGGGAGGATTATCATAACTTTAATATTGCCCTTATTACCCTTTTTAATCTGCTGCAACAGATCCGGGAGGGTTGAGGAATCAATATACACCAATCCCGTCCTTCATGCCGATTACTCTGATCCTGATGTTATAAGGGCAGGGGATGATTATTATATGGTCGCCTCTTCATTCAATTGTGTGCCCGGGTTGCCGGTACTGCACTCAGGCGACCTTGTCAGCTGGGAACTTATTGGTTATGCCCTTGACCGCCTGACCCCGGAGGAACATTATTCATCTGTACAGCATGGAGGAGGCGTATGGGCTCCGTGCATCAGGATTCATAAAGGTCTGTTTTATATCTATTATCCTGATCCTGACCGTGGTATTTTCATGGTCAGTGCATCGGATCCCTCGGGTCCTTGGTCTTCACCGGTACAGGTCATGCAAGGAAAGGGATTGATTGATCCTTCTCCGCTCTGGGATAGCGATGGCAACGCTTATCTTGTTTATGCTTTCGCAGGTAGCAGGGCAGGAGTGAAAAGCGTGCTGATGATTACAAGGTTGAACAGTGAGGGCACCGCAACCTATGGCGAACAGGTGATGGTTTTCGACGGACATGACGATGAGCCTACCGTTGAGGGACCCAAAATCTACAAGAGAAACGGATGGTATTATATTTTTGCCCCTGCAGGTGGTGTCACCAACGGGTGGCAGCTTGTGCTAAGGTCAAAAGATATCTTCGGCCCTTACGAGAAAAGGATTGTCTTACACCAGGGAGAGAGCACGGTTAACGGGCCCCATCAGGGTGCATGGGTGACAACACGCAGAGGTGAGGACTGGTTCATTCATTTTCAGGATAAAGGTGCTTATGGCAGGATCGTTCATCTGCAGCCGGTGAGCTGGACAGACGACTGGCCGGTCATAGGAGCAGATAATAACGGTGACGGCATAGGAGAACCGGTGTCATCATTCACAAAACCAGATGCCGGCAGGGCCAGTCCTTCAGGTACACTCCGGGCAGGAGATGAGTTTAACTCTTCCACACTTGGCCTGCAGTGGCAGTGGCAGGCAAATCCCTCTTTGACATGGGGTTTTCCCTCGGAGGCTTATGGCTTTTACAGGCTTAACTGTACTGCCAGGCCCGACAGCATTGCAAACTTGTGGACAATACCCAACCTGTTACTGCAAAAGCTGCCGGCGGAGAAGTTTGTTGCAACGGCCTCAGTTAGGGTTACCCTGAGAAATGAGGGGGAAGAGTCCGGTATGATCATTATGGGAAAAGATTACCAGTATATCTCACTGAAAAGAATGGAAGGTAATACATGGCTCAGGGTTGCCAGGTGTATCGGCGCCGACAGGGGTTCACCGGAAGAAGAGATCTTCATCCAGCCACTGGAGACAGGGGAGATATTTCTAAGGATTAAAACTGAAGCCGGGGCTCTGTGTACATTCAGCTACAGCACAGATAACAAGGTTTTCAATGAAGCAGGAGAATCATTTATTGCCCGCGAAGGAGTGTGGACAGGAGCAAAATTCGGATTCTTTGCATTACGTGATGGGTTTATTAATGATGCAGGCTACGCTGACATCGACTGGGTACGAATCTTAACAACAGATTGATTTATGAGAGTAAACAGGTTTTTAATTATGGTCTTCCTGACAGGTCTGCTGTCGTCATTTAGCTGGCAGCCTGCAGACCAAATAGAAGGAAAAATAAAAAAGAAAATCACCACTGTATGGCTTATAGGTGATTCAACAGTCGCTGACTACTCTCTTGAAAAGGATTACCTCCGGAAAAGATATCCGATCATGGGATGGGGCCAGGTCTTTCAGTCATTCATGACCCCGGATTCCCTGACTGCAGTAAGGCATATTATAAAAAAAGACAGCGTTATTGTTATAGACAGGGCCAGAGGCGGACGCAGTACCCGTTCCTTCTTCGAGGAAGGAAGATGGGCAGACGTTTTCGGAGCCCTGCGCCCCGGTGATGTTGTGATGATCCAGTTCGGCCACAATGACGCTTCAGTCAATAAAGGAGAACGCTATACTTCATTACCAGGCTATAAGGAATTCCTGAGGCTCTACGTTAACCAGACCAGGGGGAAGGGTGCGATACCTGTGCTTGTTACCCCTGTGGCGAGAAACTATCCCTGGAGGGATGGCAGTCTTGGCAATACCCACGGATCCTACCCCGATGCCATGAAAGAGGTGGCGGGTGAGACCGGTACTTACCTTATTGATCTGAACGCTCTGAGTATGGAGTTCTTCAGCAAAATGGGGCAGGATTATGTCTCCACCACATATTTCATGAATTTTCCGGCCGGCCTCTACCCGGGTTATCCTGACGGAAGCAAAGACAATACCCACTTTCAGCCTGCCGGAGCCGTGGCAGTAGCACAACTTGTCTTCAGTGCGATGAAAGAATTAAAGGCATTGAATATAGCACAGGAGCCCGGCGTTGATGCTGACCGGATGACTCCTGCACCTCCGGCAGGAACCTCATCTCCTGCCGGCGAGATTTACAGGGATATTGAGTTTGAAATGCCACAGGTGACAGAGCCTCAGATACCCCTGAACAGCGTATCACTGGCCGACTTTGGTGCTGTCGGGGACGGACTTACACTTAACACCGAATCTTTCAGGGAGGCGATAGATTACCTGTCGTCAAGGGGAGGAGGAACGGTCGTCATTCCACGCGGTATGTGGCTTACCGGCCCTGTGATATTAAAGAGCAATATACGGATGCATGCTGAAGAGGGTGCCCTGATTGTATTCAGCCCGGATAAAAGTCTTTACCCCCTCATTGAGACGAGTTTTGAGGGATATAATACTGTCAGGTGTATCTCTCCGATTTACGGCAAGGATATAGAAAACATAGCTTTTACAGGCAAAGGGGTATGGGATGGCAGCGGTCATGCCTGGCGCCCCGTCAAGCGCGAGAAAGTGCCACCTCCACAATGGCAGGAAATTGTGAGATCCGGAGGAGTGGTCAGTGATGACGGGAAAATGTGGTATCCTTCCGAATCATATCGTAATGCACAGGAGATGAGCGACATGAACGTCCCATTGCAGCAGGGCGGCATAGAAGAATTTGAAATTATGAAGGATTTTCTTCGCCCGGTGATGGTCAGCTTTGTGAACTGCAGAAAAATTCTAATTGACGGCCCGGTATTCCAGAATTCCCCTGCATGGTGTATTCACCCACTCATGTGCGAGGACCTGACGGTAAGGAATATTACAGTGAGGAATCCCTGGTACTCTCAGAACGGTGATGGTATTGACATCGAATCATGCAGGAACACCCTGCTCTACAATAGCAGCTTTGATGTGGGTGATGATGCCATCTGCATCAAATCGGGCAAGAACGAGGATGGAAGAAAAAGAGGGATACCGACGGAAAATCTCGTAATAAGGAACTGTACAGTCTATCATGGCCACGGTGGCGTTACCATCGGAAGTGAGATGTCCGGAGGGGTAAGGAACGTTTCCGTTGGTGGGTGTACATTCATGGGAACGGATGTGGGCATACGTTTCAAGAGCAACCGCGGCCGGGGCGGAGTAGTTGAGGATATTTGGTTCAATGACATAATCATGACAAATATCCCATCACAGGCCATCTCCTTTAACATGTATTACAGTGGCCTCTCTGTTTCAGAGATGCTTGCCGAAGGGAAGAATGTCGAAACTACAACCGGTGATATTCCGCCCGTCAATGAAGAAACCCCCTGGTTCAGGAACATTTCAATAAGTAATATTATGTGCCGGGGAGCACAACAGGCAATTTATCTCCAGGGACTTCCGGAGCTAAACCTTGAGAATATCAGGCTCGAGAACATTGACATGACAGCTGAGAACGGTATGACATGCATTGATTCAAAAGGCATAACAGTCACTGACATGAGGCTTGTTACCGACAATAAGCCGGTACTGTTCTTCCTGAACAGCACGGATGTGAGGATAGACAATATGAAGGTGAAGGATGAGGAGGAAGGCCTTGTTGAAATACTAGGCAGTTCTTCAAGGAACATCAGGGTCGAATCCGTTACACCCGGTGGTAAGGTCAGCGTAAATACATTCAAATGAGATCGATATTATTTGTTACTCTCCTTCTTTTTACTGTGTTGAAGGTACCGGTAGCCCAGTTGCCGGCTTTCCCGGGGGCGGAAGGATACGGAAGGTATGTCACAGGAGGAAGGGGAGGTGATGTTTATATCGTCACCAACCTGACTGATTCTGTTGTCAGTCCTCAGAAAGGATCACTACGCTGGGCCCTGAACAAGCACGGGGCCAGGACAATCGTTTTTGCCGTTTCGGGTACTATTGAGCTTAAACGGCGACTCCATATCTCGAAAGGTGATGTGACAATTGCAGGTCAGACTGCGCCGGGTGACGGTATTTGCATTAAGGGCGAAACAGTATCCATTGAATCTGACAACGTGATTATACGGTATATCAGATTCAGATGCGGCAACGAGACACCGGGTGAAGAACCCAAGGATGCCATCTCATGCATCCGCAACAGCAATATCATTGTTGATCACTGCTCAATGAGCTGGTCGGTGGATGAGGCGGCTTCGTTCTATGACAATGAGAATTTCACACTGCAGTGGTGTATCATATCCGAGAGCCTCTACGAGGCAGGCCATCCCAAGGGTGCTCATGGCTACGGAGGTATCTGGGGAGGAATGGGAGCGACGTTCCACCATAACCTGCTGGCAAGCCACACAAGCCGCCTGCCGCGCTTCTGCGGAGCCAGATACCATCCCGGCACAAAAGAGAAGGAAATTGTTGACTTCCGTAATAACGTGATCTTTAACTGGGGATTTAACAGTTCATATGGTGGTGAGCTCGGACAACAAAATATGATCAACAATTACTATAAGGCGGGACCTGCCACCACAAGTCAGTCAGAATACAGGATTGTCGAGCCTTTTGATTCCCTGGGCAGATGGTATATTAACGGTAACTATATGACAGGAAGCAGGGAGATCTCATCTGACAACTGGAATGGCGGCGTGCAGGGTGACTTTGCATCAGTAGCATCTATCAGATCATTGAAGCCTTTCCCATATGTTCCCCTGAGGACACAAAGTGCAAGGGGTGCATATAAATCGGTACTTAGAAACGCGGGGGCTGTCCTTCCCAGGCGTGACAGCGTTGATGCGAGGATAATCAGCGAGACAATAACAGGCATGTGTGCCTACGGCGATACATACGGCAGCAACACGGGAATCATCGACTCACAGAACAATGCAGGCGGATGGCCGGTCCTTGAGACCTATGACATTCTGCCTGACACAGACAATGACGGTATGCCTGATGAGTGGGAAAGGCGGAGAGGATTAAATCCTGCCGATCCTTCTGACCGGAACAAAACAGCCCGGTCAGGATATACTATGCTTGAAGAATATATAAACGGGATAAGGTAATACTCCTGTCCGGAACGATAAGACGGACACTGACTGTAGGGATTTTGTAGAAACGGGTAAATATGTCTATTTTCAGGTGGTCATTTATCACAAAAAAAATAGAGCATATGAGAGCATATTTTGTCCTGTTGCTTTTGTGCCTGGCACGATTGGTATCATCCCAGTCCCTTGACGGATTTATTCCTTCCGGTCTCTTTGATGAGCAGCAGATGGTAATTGAAAACTCTCCTCCCGGGACAAGGATACTCATCAACGCCCCGTTAACCGGATTCGACAGGAACGACAGGGTGCTGCTGGTGATATATGCTCTTCCTAACGGAAACACCATAGAACAAACATTTGGTAAAAGGCTTAAAGCAGGAGACGACTGGCATTATGACATCCAGCATATCGGGGCACAGACCCGCTTCCTCAGGAAAGTCATCGGTGACAGGACAGTGGTGGTGGCGTATGTAGAAAATGATCGCAGGAGCTGGCCGGCATGGAATGCTGCAACACCGGACTCACGAATGCTTGTCAGGAAGATCGTTGAAGAGATCACGACGATATTTGAAAGGTGGAATCCGGAGCTGGTTCTTAATGGCCACAGTGGCGGCGGAAGGTTTATTTTCAGTTACATAGAAGCACATGACACAATACCGGGCACCCTGAAGCGTATTGCCTTTCTTGACAGCGATTACGGTTACGATGAGACGATGCACGGCCCTAAAATTGTTGACTGGCTGAGCCGCAAAGACAACAGGTACCTGTGCACCCTGGCTTACAATGACAGTGTGGTAATCTATAACGGGAAACCTCTTGTATCGCCGACAGGGGGTACGTGGTACAGGAGCAGGCTCATGAAGAATTATATCGGATGGTCTTTCAGGCTCAGGGAGCGTCAGCGCGACTCACTGGTATGGTTTACCTCGCCGGGAAGGAATATTGAATTCATTTTCAAGCCTAATCCCGAAGGTAAAATTTATCATACTTTCCAGGTAGAGTATAACGGTTTCATCCAGAGCATGCTGAGCGGCACAAAGCATGAGCAGAAAGGATACAGGTATTTTGGGGAGAGGGTGTATGATGAATTTATTGCGGACACAGTTGTGATACCTTTCAGGAGGATCAACATTCCTTTGCGGAATCCGGAAGCAGAGACGGGTTCGCAATTTATGGAAAGAATAAGCGATATGCCGCTGGAAGAACGCGAGGAGGAGATATACAGGGCTGTTGCATCCGGTAACGTACCTGGATTCTTAAGGAAGATGGTTATCCTGGATGGTGAATTTGAAGATGCAGAAGGCACTACCCATACATTTGAATATGAAGTAATGCCAGACTATCTGGCAATAGGAGATGACAATGACTTCTGCCGTATCCCAATGAACCCCAGGACTGCACAGAGGCTGGCCGACCTGTTTGGGTGCTCATTGTTAACGGCTAAGATCAGTGATCATATCTGGTCCAAAGCTGAGGTGAAGCTTGCTCCGTTTAATTATATACCTGTCGGGCATAACAATGAGCTGGTATCAAAGTTTGTCGATCATAATGCACAGATCGAGAGGCAACTGGCGGAGGCAGGCGGTCGTCACGGGCAGCTTGTAGCCGGCATAAAGAAGGATGTTATACTGTCATCATGTATAGCTGACAGGACTGACAGGGTGGTTCTTTACGGCTGGCACCGGACAGACGGCAACAGGATACAACCTGTCTATTGCGGACACATTTACTGGTACGTCGACTACAGCCACGGTATCCGTTTCATGATTAACCAGGTCTTTCTGGACGGCAAACCGGCAGAAATGACATCATTGTTGCAGGATAGCGTTCTTTTCAGGGTGGTCACTGACGATGAACAACCGTATGTGACACCAGGATACATCAAATAAGTCAGCCGCCCGCTGGTTTAAATGCATGCACAACAATACCGGCAAACCTGATTCCTCACGGACAGATCCCGATTATTACCTGCCTGCTGGTGTGTCTTGATATACGGCAATTATTGAGCGCTCTCCGGAGCAGGCTGTCCCTCCTTATATCCGGGTCCTCTCACAACACGCCCTGGCATGGCTCCGGTGTGACTGCCGTCATTCATGACCTGTACACCATTGACAAAGACATGCACCATCCCGGTCGATAATTGATGAGGATCTTCAAAAGTGGAGTTATCATGTATGTTTGCCGGATCAAAGACAACGATGTCGGCGTAGTAACCCTCCTTCAGAGCTCCGCGCTTTGCAATCTTCATATTGGTGGCAGGAAGTGTCGTGAGCCTGTAGACAGCCTCCTCGAGTGGTATTATCTTTTCATCCCTGACATATTTGCCAAGCAGGCGGGCAACGTTGCCGTAGGCTCTCGGGTGAGTGGCCGATTTCAGAAAAACTCCCTCGGGGGCCATTGACAACCCGTCTGATCCGAAACTCATCCAGGGAAGGGCTATCTCCTTTTTCAGGTTATCTTCCGACATGGAGAAGAAGACCGCACTGACATTGCTCCCGTCATCTATTACCAGATCCATAGCCGTCTCTTCCGGGCTGGTTCCCCTTATCTCCGATATCTCAGCCAGTGTTTTTCCCTGGAGATATTTCAATGAATCAGTGTCGAATCCGATGACCAGAATTTTTTCAGGCGATCCCTGCTTAGCCATTATTGTTTTTATGATCTCTGGTCCGACTACTTTCCTGACATCCGGGTCTTTGAGTCTTGTAACCCACTTCTCAAACCCCCCTTCCTGAACCCATTCGGGCATAAGGATGCCCAGGCCCGTCGAGCTTGCCGGGTAGTTGTACATATCGGCTGTGATGTGCAATCCGGCTGCCCGTGCCGAGTCAATCTTACTTATAGCTCTGTCAATCTTGTTCCAGTTTGTTCTGCCTACCTGTTTGAAGTGATAGATCTCCGACCGTATGCCTGTCTGAGCAGGTATTTTCAGGAAATCATCAATTGCCTCAAGGAAGGTCTCATCCTCATTCCTGATATGAGAGATATACATACCGTCATATTCTTCCGCTACACGGCACAGCTCTGTAAGCTCTTCGGTGGAAGCGAAACAGGCCGGTATGTATTCAAGGGCAGAACTGACACCTACAGCTCCTTCCTCCATGGCCTGCCTGACAAGGAGCTTCATGGAATCCATCTCGGCTGATGTTGGCGGACGGTCGTCATAACCCACCGTATGTATCCTCAGGGTCGCGGTGCCCACAAATGAAGTAATGTTCGTTGATACTCCCCTTTCAACAAGATAGTCGAGGTATTCACCCAGGGTGGTCCATTCGATATCATACTTTATATCGCCCTGGGAGGCTTTCCTGCTTCTCTTCATGCTTTCACTCCATGGACCCCATGAGTTACCCTCACCGAGCACTTCAAGGGTTACGCCCTGGCAGATATCTCCAAGAGACCTGCCGTCTTCAATCAGGGATTCAACAGCCCAGCTGAGCATATTGATAAAACCGGGCGCAACTGTCAGTCCTGATGCGTCAATTACCCTCCTGCCTCTGGCATTATTTAGGTCACCAATAGCAGCAATTGTGTCTGACATAATACCAATGTCACCTGTAAAAGAGGCCAGGCCGGAGCCGTCAATGATATTACCGTTCTTTATCAGAACATCGTATTTTACCGGGGATGTACATCCGTATAATAACAAT
Organism: Bacteroidota bacterium; assembly: GCA_003250475.1. Taxonomy (GTDB): domain Bacteria; phylum Bacteroidota; class Bacteroidia; order Bacteroidales; family VadinHA17; genus SR-FBR-E99. The sequence continues at coordinate 86,436 of QKGI01000136.1, forward strand.
AATACGGGCAGGATCATCTTAAGAAGTCTCATGTTGCGAAGTTTTTTGAGTGAAAAATCTGGTCAAGGGAAAGACTTTCTATCCTTAACAAATTTAATTTTTTTGTTATGAAGATATTAATTTAATCTTCCCGGGCCATATGCCTGACATATATAAATATGGTTCCTGCTACTTCCCTGGCATTCGCGCCAGGATGCCTGTGATGCTAAAGTGCTGGTAAATTGAGCACCAGGTGAAGCATCAGATATCACAAAGCCGATATGCCCTAAAACAGTATGATGTAATACAAATTTTTTTCACGGAATTCTTTTTTTGTTGTACCTTGTGTGAACAAACCTTCACAAACTAACGCTCTTTTTTCATGAAACAACTAATCTTCGTTTTGCTATCGGTATTGTTTATCAATGCCGGTATGGCTCAGACACGGATTACCGGAACGGTAACCGCTTCTGAAGATGGTTCTCCTATCCCCTATGCAGTGGTTCTGGTTAAGGGATCGAGAGGAGTTGGAACAAACACTGACGTTGAGGGGAAATATTCTCTCAGCAATGTCGCTTCCGACGCTGTGCTGGTTTTCAGCTATGTCGGGTACAAGACGCAGGAGGTGCCTGTTGCAGGCAGGACTGTGGTCAATGTAGAGATGGTAACTGATGCACTTGCTCTCGATGAGGTCATCGTTGTTGCCTACGGTACATCAACAAAAGGGACTTTCACCGGCGCTGCCAGTGTGGTCAAGGCAGACGCTATCAAAGATGTGCCTGCACTCTCTTTTGAGAATGCCATCGGCGGTAAGATTCCCGGTCTGCAGATTACAACCCTGTCAGGCCAGGCTGGCTCTACCTCTGCTATAAGGATACGTGGCATCGGTTCGATGAATGCAACCAACGAGCCCCTGTATGTGGTCGATGGTGTACCTGTTATAGCAGGTAACGTTTCTCAGATGGGTAACTATACCACCAGCAACGTGATGAGCACGATCAACCCCAATGACATTGAGTCTATCACCGTTCTGAAAGATGCCGCCGCATCAGCACTTTACGGGTCAAGGGCAGCCAATGGTGTGATCGTAATCACCACCAAGCAGGGTAAGGCAGGCAAGCCTGTCATTAACTTCAAGGCATCAGTAGGTATTACTCCCACATTCGCTACTGACAACTATGAGGCAGCCAGCCCCGAGCAGCAGGTTGAGCTGTATTATGAAAACTTCTGGAATGCCGGCAAATATGACGGGGACTCCGATGAAGATGCAAGTGCCGGTGCCCTTGCACAGCTGAACAAGAGATTCAACAAACATGGTTATATCTTCACAGCTCCTGATAATACTGTAAACTCGCTTACAATAAGCGGTGAAAGAGCAGGCCAGTACTTCGACTGGGAGGAGGTGCTATTCCGCACTGCTGTATATCAGGCATATGACATTTCAGTTAGCGGGGGAACAGAAGCTTCAAATTACTATACTTCATTCTCCTATACCAATGATCTTGGTCGCAGTGTCATCAACTATTTCGACCGCATCACCGGCAGGATGAACTTCTCCCAGAAGATTGGTCAGCATATTGAGTTTTCGACAAATATAAACGTCTCCACCAGCGGTAAGGAGGGATTCAATGACACACGTGCCCTTGGCAATAACTACTTCCTGCAGAGCCGTAACCTGCTGTGGGGTCTGTACTGGCCAACGGATTACGTCACCGGATTGCCCTGGACCACAAGGTTTGGAAGCTATGCCTATAATCCCGTTTACTATAACAATGAATGGGAAAACAGTTCCAAGACCCAGAGAGTGATGGCTAACGAGACATTAACAGTCAAGATACTTCCCGAACTTATACTAAGGTCAATCTTCTCATTTGACAATACCCAGACCTTTGACCACCTGTATTACAGTGCGCTTCACTTCAGCGGAGCAAGCGTGGGTGGTTCGGTTACAGAGAACAGCACGAAGATCAATGAAATTGTCTCTTCCACTACCCTCAACTACAACAAGACATTTGGCAGTGTACATACTGTCGGAGCACTTATCGGTTGGGAGGCTGCCTCGAACCAGACAGATTATTTAATGGCTAAGGGTACAAACCTGCCTACCAGCGCACTCCATACCGTTGCAACGGCAGGCAAGCTTGACGCCAGCTCATATTACTGGGGTCACACGATGGCTTCAATGCTTTCGCGGGCGGAGTACAACTATGACAACAGATACTATGTGTCAGCTTCTTTCCGCCGTGACGGTTCGTCAAAATTGGGACCAAACTCCCGGTGGGGAAACTTCTGGTCTGTTGCCGGGTCATGGAGGATAGACAGGGAAAGCTTCATGCAAAGCGTGCCGGTGATAAGCAGCTTGAGACTCAGGGCTTCGTACGGGGTGAACGGGACCCTCCCCACATCGAATTATGGATGGCGTTCTCTGACAAGCTATGCCAGCAAATATATGGAACAGCCTGGCGGTGGTGTAAGTACAATTGCTGATGCAAACCTGTCATGGGAGACAAGTTATACGTCAAACTTTGCCGTTGAATTCGGTCTGTTTGACCAGAAGCTGTCAGGGTCACTGGAGTACTTCAACAGGGACTCAAAAAACCTGCTGCAGGATGTGCCTATATCGACAGTAACGGGCTTCAGCTCCACACTGCAGAATGTTGGTGAGATAAACAATAAGGGTATTGAATTTGAATTGTTCGGACAGATTCTGAAGTCCGGTGATTTTACCTGGACTGCCGGCATCACTGCTTCTCATGTTAAATCGACAGTAACCAAATTATACGGTGGTCAGAATATTATATGGTATGAACCTACCGGTGGTGACAACCGTGTGAAGTTCATTTATAAGGAGGGTGAATCAACACTGGCGATATACGGTCGTGAGTGGGCAGGAGTTGAAAATGAAACCGGGAAAAATGTCTGGTTCACGAATAACAGCAATACCCCTGATCTTCAGGTCGATGGTCGTCCTGCAACATATAGTTACTCAAATGCCTCGGAGGTTGTCCTGGGTGATGTTCATCCGAAGCTCTTCGGAGGCTTTAACACAGACCTGAACTGGAAAGGTATATCACTTTCAATGAATTTCATGTACAAGATAGGAGGCTATACTTATGATGCAGCAGGCAAGGACTGCAACGATGACGGCTACTATTGGGAAAGGATCATGTCTCTTGATGCCTATGAAAACAGATGGACGCCTGAACATCAGGATGCCATGTATCCCCAGAGGATAGCTATCGATATGGAAGATGTCAACCAGAAGAGCAGCAGGCATATGCATCCTGCAGATTTCACAAGACTGAAGAGCGTCACTCTGGGATATACCCTGCCTGCCGACCTGGTACGTAAGGTTAAGCTTTCCGGTGCCAGAATTTATTTCAATGGCGCCAACCTCTGGACACTTGCTGCCTGGAAGGTGTATGACCCCGAGGTGAACGAGTACGGTTCACGTGGGTGGGAGATGCCTTTAGGCAAGACTTATACATTCGGCATAGAAGCCAGTTTCTAATATTAAAAAGGTACTACGATGAAAAAGATAACTATTTTACTTTCGGTACTGGGCATCATGCTGATCACTTCATGCGAGGATTTTCTTGATGTCAAACCCAGTAACTACGCGGCATCCGAAACCTCCATCACAAATGCTGCTGATGCCAAGGTGGCAATGAACGGCCTGATGCGGAAAATGACTGACGTTAACTATTACGGTCGTAATTTTGTCATCTATGGAGATGCCAAGGGAGGTGATTTTGCAATCCGTTCACAGGGCAGGGGCCTTGACTACTACTATTCATTTAACCACTCTCCCTCTTCAGGTTCAGGTTCCGGATTCTGGACACAGATATATCATTGTATACTCCAGGCAAATAACCTGATCCAGAATATTCAATCGATGGAAGATGCGGGTAACGGCTCAACAGCACTGTCTGAATATAAGGGACAGGCTCTCACTGCCAGGGCACTTATGTATTTTGACCTTGTCAGGATATATGGTAAGTCATATAATATGGACAAGACCTCCTATGGTGTTCCTCTTGTGCTTGAGCCTCTTGACGCTTCAGCGCAACCCACAAGGGCATCCGTTGAGGAGGTATATACCCAGATACTTAAGGATCTCTCCGATGCAGCCCCCCTGTTGTCACAGAGCAAACAGAACGGTTACATTAACTACTATGCAAACAAGGCGATAGAAGCCCGCGTATATCTTTTCATGGATAATTACACTGCTGCCCTTGCTGCTGCCGAGGAGGTGATAGCCGCCACCGGTATGTACTCGCTCTATTCAAATGAGGGATGGGTTGATTCCTGGGCAACACCGTACGGTTCCGAATCGATATTTGAGCTTGCCATCTATCCTGCAGAAGCGGATCTCACTACCGGTTCCCTCGGATATTACCTCCTGCGCCTGTATAAGGTAACCGGGGCCTCCGGATGGTTTATGGCCAGCGATTACTGGATCACACGCATGTCGGAGGACCTTACAGATATTCGCTGGGGGATCATGGATTATGACGAATCCTCACCGACAAGGTTCGGATCTAGCCTGAAATATGTTGGCGGTGCTAGCTTGCAGGGCGACAAGTCCTCACGGTCAGCCGTCAACGTGAAGGTCATTCGTCTCTCCGAGATGTATCTGATTGCAGCGGAGGCCGCCCTGGGTCTGCCGGTTCCTGATAAGACCAAGGCAGCAACATATCTTAATGAGATCCGCAAGCGGTCGCCGGCTCTGGAGCCTGCCACAGACCTGACAGTAACTGTTGACATGATAATTGATGAAAAGAGCAAAGAGTTCTTCGCTGAGGGGCTCAGGTACTTTGATATGCTCCGTCTTAACAGGTCTATTGAGTATAACGATGAGTTTATCACTCCGGCGGTGGTCATCACTCACCGCACCAAGATCATTGACCGGACCTTCTATAAAACGATTCTTCCGATCTCGCAGACTGAGATTGATGCCAATCCCGCCATTGCTGATCAGCAGAATCCGGATTACGGTAATTAAATTTTATGGGTTAGATTCAGAAAGAGGGCGCACCAAAGGGGCGCCCTCTTCTTTTTACCGGTATCAATGTCACCTTCTGATATAAAGGTACCCGCTTAATGAAAGACCAGTTTCTGATTTAATGATATAGAAATATATGTCGTCAGGCAATGGTACACCGTTATAATCTGTACCATGCCAGAGATTGTCATAACTGGGATTCTGAAAAACCATTACTCCTCTTCTGTCAAAGACTGATAGCTCAACATTCCCCAGTTCTTCAATCCCTACAAGTTTGAAATAGTCGTTCTTATCATCCATATCAGGTGTGATCAGTGAAGGAATGACAAGATCCCTGACAGTGATCGTTACATCATCAACGGCGGGTGGGCAGGCTCCGTTTGACACCGACCACAACAGCACATTTTCTCCCCTGGAAAGATTCTTTACCCTGGTCACGGGATTATCAGGATCGTCAAATTCCCCGCTACCTGATTCCACTGACCACATACCGGTGGAATATTCATCCGGAGGAGCTGCGCCAAGAGTTGCCGTGAACATATATATCAGTTCCTGGTCACTTCCGGCATCGGCAACCGGCGACTGGAGGCCTGTTACAGTTACCGGACCGACAGCCGAACATCCTCCTGCAATGGTACCCCTGATATAATATGTTCCTTCAGGGGCAGCCGATGGTGTTGTCATGGGAATAGTCGCCTGGATGTCTGTCCAGTAAGTGAGGATAATGCCCGGTGTTGAACCGGAAGTAACAGATGGTGAAGTGAGGTTAGCCACACCCGGTGAACATACAGGTGCCGGGTTGTGGATAATCAAAGTCGGTACCGGTCCGGGCTGCGGATTGATAATTACATCGGCTGAAACCGCTGAGGTGCATCCGGAACTGTTGGTGACAGTGAAGTTATATGCCCCTGTGTACAGTCCATATATTAGGATCGATGTGCCTGTTGAAGTGATGGCAATGCTTCCCGGGAAGCGTGTCAGAGTCCAGCTATCCTGGTCAGGCAGTCCGCTGATCACCACGCTTCCTGTCGGCAGGTCGCAGGTCGGCTGGGTTATATTGCCGGGAACAGGAGGAGCAGGCGTTACCGGCTGTGAATAGATGGTTATCAGGGATGATGGCAAAGAGATGCAGCCGTCAGCATTGGTCACGGTAAAGGTGTAAGTTCCCTCTGCCATCCCTGTTATCACTGTTGTGGTGCCCGTTCCTGAGTATGTCAAACCATCCGGCATTCGTGTAAGAGTCCATGAACCGGTTGATGGCAGTCCTGTCAGCAGAACGCTTCCGGTAGAGATATTGCATGACGGCTGCGTTACTGACTCGGGAACCGGGGCAGGAGGGATCTCCTGCCCTGTATTTATTATTATGATTTCAGACAGGTCTGAGGTACATCCTTCCGCATTTGTTACGTTAAAGGTATATGTGCCCGGTGCCAACCCTGTTATCACGGTGCTTGTTCCGGTACCCGGGGTTGTTACTTCGCCGGGATACCTCGTAACAATCCATGACCCGGTAGCGGGTAGCCCGAGTAGCTCAACACTCCCCCCCGGGGAACTGCATGACGGATCCGTAATTGTCCCGGCTACAGGAGGAGCAGGCACTGGAGGTTGCTGGTTGATAACTGCCTCAGCAGAAGGGTCTGATGTACAACCACCGGTAAGGGTGACTGTAAAAAAATATGTTCCGGCTTCCAGCCCGTTGATAATCAGGTTGACTCCGCTACCCTCGTATGGTATAGCTCCCGGGTAGGAGAGGACTGTCCAGGTGCCTTCACCAGGCAGGCCTGTCAGTGATACTGCACCGGTGGCTACTGCACAGGTGGGTTGAGCTATCGCTTCAACGACAGGCGCCGGAGGAATCAGCGGAGGATTATTGATTGTTATTTCCGCTGACAGCCCTGAAGTACAACCACCTTCATTAGTTACTGTATACTGATATGAACCAGGCTCAATTCCCGTAACTGTATATGTTATTCCGCTGCCACTTATTGTCTCCCCGTCGGGAAAGCGCGTCAGCGTCCATGTGCCGGAGGAGGGGAGGCCCCCGAGAACCACGCTCCCTGTGGCAGATTCACATGAGGGCTGTGTGACCTGCCCAATAACAGGAGCTTCCGGAAACACACAGTCAATCTTTATCATATAATCCTCAACCTCTCCGGATGATGCTGTTCCTGTAGGCGTACTTATCTTGGGACCAAACCTGAAACGGGCAAATGTGGGCCTCGAGGCTATGGCATAGTCAGGGATGTCTACTTTCAGATCGTAGTTACCGGTAGTTCTTCGTACATCGGATGCCACACGTTCGCCTTTGTCATCAAAGTCACCGTCACCGTTCCAGTCTATCCAGACATTTAGGTACCCGCCAAAAGGCGCGAAGATGCTGACGGCTATGACAACCGTTGCACCCTGTGCCATAGCAGGAAAGGCAACACCGTCTTCATCATCACTCCCATGAAGGTCATCGCCATCAGCCTCGGGTGAAAACTGGCTCCCGGGCTCACCGTCGGGTGCCGAGGCACCCAGATACTGCAAACTGATGATAACATGATCAGCAGTACCATAGCTCTCAGGAGCATCACCAAAATCATTTGGATAGTCCTGAAGCACGGTTACAATGGAAGCAGAGGATAACATATCCGTGTTGCTGGAAAGTTTTTCATTACTGGCAGGAAATGAAAATGCAAGCAGCAGAGGGAATGAAATGGTAAATATTATGAGAACTGTTCTTTTTGCCATTATACATTATTATAAGGCCCGACTGCAGTCAGTCAATCCAAGAAGTTACAAGTTATTGACGATAAATTATCTATGCAATTATTATTTGACCAGGCGAAAACAGAGATTTAGGAAAGTCATGCCTCCTTCTTCCATTTATCGCCCTTCCGTGTACCCTGTGCATGACTTTCCTGATTATTTTCAATTTGACGAATAAATCCAATCAGTTGATAAATAAACCTTCAACAGGAGCATTTGTTCGGCAGATAAATAAATTTGATTTTATAATATGATTGTAATATTTTTATCTTTAAAATTCATAAGTATTTATGTTTTA
>QKGI01000100.1 GCA_003250475.1 Bacteroidota bacterium
AATCCGTCTCCCACAACCCTGTTCCTAAGGATTCCCCTGACGGTTTTGCTTCCTCCGAGCCCTTCCGAAGTGGCACCCCTGAGTTCGGAAACGATTACCTGTCCCTGGTAGTAGAATGGCACCTCGCCAAACACAGTAGTCTGGTATCCCAGTCTGTAGGCAAAGCTAAGGTCACGTTCCTTGAGTGTAAAGTACTGTCTCCAGGTGAAGTAGAACTTGCCGAATGAAGATTCTGCACCCAGGAATTCCGGCACCACTTCCATGCCGGCTTCAGCCCATATCCCTTTCATGGGGCATGCCCTCTGGTCACGTGAATCATATGAGAGACCGGCCTTGAGGGCAGGTATCCATCCGCCGTCAGCTTCTTCCGGTGATATCACTCCGGCTGCCTTGTAAATCTCAAACAGCGTAGGCACGTCCTCGAGATACTTGGGATCTTCAGGGTCCCTCCCCTTGTTGAATTTTGTTACATCAAGGTTCTCAGTCCTGAACTGTTGAATGCTCAGGCCGGCATTCCAATGCCAGTTGGCTTCACCGATGTTACCGATGAAGTCATTCTTGAACCTGAACAGGTGCCGTTTCATTGCATAAAAGAGGCGGCTTTTGTAAGCAGCGGATTCCTCGTCTGTCCAATCTTCCTGGTAAATTGATCCGTACCCGTTAAAACCATAGAAGTCGTATGCAAAGTCAGGCATATAGCTCAGGTCAACAGCATACCTGATACCTTTGATAAGATAGTCAGAGTCGTACATGATCCTGAGGATTGAACTACCTTTCGTGAAAGTCGAAGCTTCAATATATATCCTGTGGTAATACTCGGGATAGATGGCTCCGTCACCGTAATTGAACAGGTTCAACAGAGCCCCGTACTGGAAGCCCTGGTCTGTACTGAAAGTTATTGCCGGCAGAGGGCCGAGGTTCCATCCCGTCTTAACATCCTGTGCAGTCACAGAGGCTGTTAAAAGGGTGGTCAGCAGAACAAATGCGAGTTTTTTCATAGAGTTCAGTTTTAGCGGATGTAAAAATAAAGAAAAATGAAGCTCATATCCTAATGTTTTTAATATTGCTACCTTAGTGACATCATAGAACTGTCTAATGAGCCTGCTTATTTACAATACGGGAATGCTGGTGCAGACCAGGGAAGCGGGGACAGCATTTGTTGCCGGGAAGGATATGGCAGAATTACCTGTCATACCCAATGGCTGGCTGTTGATTGAGGACGGCATTATTGCCGGATACGGACCACCTGAGAATATGCCTTCATACGGTTCTCATATACAGAGGATGGATGCCGGAGGAGGCTTCGTTTTTCCTTCATTCTGCGATTCGCATACCCATCTGGTATATGCCGGGAGCAGGGAACAGGAGTATACAGATAAGATAAGGGGACTTTCCTACGAAGAGATAGCAAGGCGTGGCGGAGGGATACTCAACTCAGCAAAACTGCTTCATGACACCCCTGAGGAGGAGCTCTTCAACCAGTCTATGGAACGGGTGAGGGAGATCATCTCATACGGGACGGGAGCAGTTGAGATAAAGAGCGGTTACGGCCTTACTACAGAAGACGAGCTTAAGATGCTGAGGGTGATCCGCAGGATTAAAACAGAGTCGCCACTGACCGTTAAATCCACCTTCCTCGGGGCCCATGCCATACCGGCTGAATACCAGTCAAACAGGAAAGGTTATATTGACCTGGTTGTAAATGAGATGATCCCGGTCATTGCCGGTGAACACCTGGCTGATTATATAGATGTGTTCTGCGACAGGGGTTTCTTCAGTATCGAAGAGACCGGCCGCATCCTTGAAGCCGGGGCCAGATATGGTCTGCGTCCCAAGATCCACGCTAACGAACTCGATTTCTCGGGAGGTATTCAGACAGGTGTTAAGCATGGAGCACTTTCAGTGGATCATCTTGAGTTCACCGGCGACGAGGAGATAGCCTCACTTCTTGGTAGCGGCACGATGCCGACATTGCTTCCCGGGGCTGCCTTTTTCCTGGGGATGACCGATCCCCCCGCACGCACGATGATTGATGCCGGGCTCCCGCTGGCAATGGCAAGCGACTATAACCCGGGGTCGTCACCATCAGGGAACATGAAATTCGTGGTCTCACTGGGTTGCATCAGGCTGCGGTTGCTTCCTGAGGAAGCAATAAACGCTGTCACTGTCAACTCTGCTTATGCAATGGGACTGTCAGGAACCCACGGCTCGATAACCACAGGTAAAAAGGCAAACCTTTTTATTACGAGGAAGATTCCATCATACGAATATGTCCCATATGCATATGGCAGCAATATTATTGACAGGGTAATTCTTAACGGGGATATCTGTTGAGTAGAGAATAATAGAATAACTGAAAAATTATATAACTATTAAATAGCCTGATTTTCAGACTGAA
>QKGI01000027.1 GCA_003250475.1 Bacteroidota bacterium
CCTTTCATTTTGATGCATAGAAATAAGCCTCTCTTTTGTCGGCATCGTCCCAGGTATATACCCTCCTGTTCCCGTGACTGTTAATGAATCCCAGCAGCGCCGTATCGCCGGCGCACATGGTGGCATGAACCAGCAGCGCCATTGATAGCACCCACTGCCACCATGACGGGGAGAAAACCATTAATAAAAGCAGGCCGGCGGTAACAGTTATGAATGGAGTGAGAGCCACAAAGGCAAAGAGTCTCCGTCCTGCAACAAAGCGATGTGCCGTGATAAATATTATCCCCTGCCGCAGATCGGCACCGATACGAATATCCCTGGCCCCGCAAAGCCTGAACGGAATCAGATGTGCCCCCTCATGCAGGGGTATCAAAAGAACAGGTATAATGATCAGGCCGGCTGCAAGTCCCATGATGATCTGAGGATCATCTGACACATACCTCAGTCCCGGGAAAAACCAGACGGAAAGAAACAGCGCCGATGCCACTGTTGCCCAGGTAAGTATCACAGGCAGCCTGGGTTTGAGCATGTTACCTATTACAAATGGTGCAAGATTTCCATAGGGCAGGGTCAGAACCTTCTCGTACGCCGAATTGTCCTCCAGCTCTTCAATGGGGGGCTTTTTTATCATAGGTTTTCAAAGTTAGTTTTTTGCAGTTCACTCATCATAACTTTGGTCAGTTTTGTTGCCGGATGAAACCTTTGGCACGACAATTGGTTAAATTTGCAGGGAGATATGAAGAGAATACCGGCTATACTATTTTTCGCCCTGTTTTTTGTTACGGTGTACGGCCAGGAAAGAGATTCCGTTCCACAGGATTCGGCCCTGAGGATCCTTCATATTCTTAAGACGGCTACCTTTGATGATCAGACGTACCCTCTGGTAGAGCTGAAGGAGATTGTCGTTGTTGACAGGTTGCCACGTAATTTCCGGTTTGATTACCGCCGGCATGCACGTCTTGTTTATAACGTACGAAGGGTTTATCCATATGCCCTCATTGTCAGGAACGAGTTCGGTCGTATCAACAGGTTGCTTGCCACCATGCCTGACGAGAAGGCCCAGCGCAATTTCCTGCAGCAGTATGAAAAGGATCTGTTTAAGAGCTATGAGGGTGACATGAAGAAGCTTACGTTCACCCAGGGCAAGATACTCATTAAGCTTATAGACCGGGAGACACAGATTACTTCATATGATCTCATCAGGCAGTATCGCGGCAAGTTTTCAGCCACCTTCTGGCAGAGTATAGCACGTATCTTCGGGGCCAATCTTAAATCCTCCTATGATGCTGCCGGTGAAGACTACCTCATAGAGCAGGTTGTACGTGAGATTGAAGCCGGCCGGCTCTGATCACAATTCTCCTGACAGTTCTTTTACGGCTCTTACTACCGCATCGGCATCACGTGCTATGTCAGCCAGGGATGATGGTATCATGTAGCATGGGGCACTGGCAATCCTGTTCTCTCTGTCAACTGACACATCCCCGTGTTCCTTCATCTCGTGCTCTCCTCCCAGCTTAACAATGTCGGCAGCCGTTCCGGCGTCAGAGCCGATGGTAACAGTAACATCTCCAAGTACCTTTGTTATGAGTACCGGCGAGATGCAGAGCGCCCCTATCGGCTTCCCCGCCCTGTGAGTACTCCGGATAGCCTCTTCCACCACCCTGTCAACGTGACATTCAGGACCGTCAAAAGCGTATGTGCACAGATTCTTGGCTACGCCGAAACCACCGGGGAAGATAACCGCGTCAAAATCGTCCGCCCTGTATTCTGTCAGCGCTCTGATCTTTCCCCTGGCTATACGTGAAGCCTCAGTCAGGACGTTGCGTGATTCGTTCATAACCTCACCGGTGAGGTGGTTGATGACATGATGCTGTGCGACATTAGGGGCGAAAACCTCGTAACTGCCCCCGTTTTTTTCTATCGCATAGAGTGTCATGACAGCTTCGTGTATCTCTGCTCCGTCCATTACGCCACAACCGGCAAGAACTACTGCTATTTTCATCATCTTAAAACTTTAACTGTAAGGTTTGACAACTTTGCATCCCGGGCAGGGAAACACCTGTGTCCCTTTTATTTTCATTATTTCAGCTTCCTTCTTCTGCCGGCTATGATCAGGTACCCGGAGAAAGGGCTGTTTCATATGTAGCCGGTGATTGTTTTCAGATAATAAAATTAAGAAAATTGTTGCATTATTACAGCCCCGGCACGTCACGGAGTGTATGATCCGGCCTTTAAAGCTCATTCTGCAGACAAGCTAAAGGCCCTGCCCCCGGATAATCGTACCCAGTGTATAATAGATGATTTTCAGGTCAAGAAAGAGCGATACGTTATCCAGGTACAGAAGGTCGTAGTCGAGCCTCTCCAGCATGGTGTCTAT
>QKGI01000132.1 GCA_003250475.1 Bacteroidota bacterium
TTCACCGCTCTCGAGAACGTCAGTATACCGGCCCTGATAGCCGGCAAATCGCGGACAGAGGCCGGGGATAAAGCAACGGAACTGTTGTCATTCCTTGGAATGGGCGACAGGCTTGACCATAAACCGTCACAGCTCAGTGGCGGTGAGCAGCAGCGTGTAGCCGTGGCGCGTGCAATAGTAAACAGTCCTGCACTGATACTCGCCGACGAACCGTCCGGCAACCTCGATACCGAGAACAAAAAAGAGCTTCATAACCTGTTCTTCAGGCTGCGCGATACCTTCGGCCATACATTCATCATTGTGACACACGACCCTCAGCTGGCTTCAATGTCAGACAGGACTATCAGGATAAAGGACGGACTGATCACTCAATGATTCCAGGGAACAAGCCAGTCATCCTGAACAGGAAGGAGCTTAAGGAGTTCCTCGACCAGAGGGTTGATATCTACAACAGGAAACAGTTCATCGCATCCGATCCGATAAGTATTCCACATCGCTTCACCCGGAGAGAGGACATAGAGACTGCAGGATTTCTTGCAGCGACAATAGCATGGGGCAACCGTGTTGCTATTCTCAGAAGTGCCGGTCGGATGCTTGACCTGATGGGTAACACCCCCTATGATTTTATCGTCAATCATAAAGACGGTGACCTTAAAGGTATTGACGGTGCCATGCACCGTACCTTCAATGCTGAGGATTTAATATATTTCATCGAAGCCCTGAAATACATTTACCTTGAGAAAGGAGGCATGGAGCCTCTCTTTGCCAGGTATCAGACAGACGATTCCCTTCAGCCGGCTATCCATGAGTTCCGGAAGATCTTTTTTGAACTGCCTCATAACGGGAGAACAGAGAGGCATGTGTCTGACCCGTTCAAGGGGTCGGCTGCCAAGAAGATCAATATGTTCCTGAGGTGGATGGTACGCAGGGACGACAGGGGAGTGGATTTCGGCATCTGGCACTCCATATCACCATCGGTCCTGTCATGCCCTCTTGACGTACACTCAGGCACCGTTGCAAGGAAACTGGGCCTTCTTACCAGGAGACAGAGTGACGCCAGGGCTGTTGCCGAACTGGATGCCAGTCTCCGTGATCTTGATCCCGATGACCCTGTCAGGTATGACTTCGCCCTTTTCGGACTGGGAGTATTTGAGAGCTTCTGAGCATTCAGGTTAGCTAACGCAGATATTCCCTGGTGAAAGCCAGAGCCGTTTCAGTTCCCATTATATAAAGAATATTGCCGGTCCTCAGGTATGTCTCTCCGTGAGGGATGAAGACATTATCATCACTCCTGGCCATTACCAGTATAACGTCGCGGTGAAAGGCAATGTCTTTCACCTTCCTCCCGTCCAGAGCAGGATTTGTAACAGGTATCTCTTCCAGGGTGAAGTTCTCAAATGATTCTATCAGGGCATGATATGTTGCTGGCCTGAGTATAAGTGATTCAATAGTTGAGGCCATCACCCTGGTTGCATCCACGGTCTCCACGTCGAATTTCTTCAGCTGCTGCTCCACAGGCGACTTTTTTGCCAGTGATATTATCCGGTCATGGTTAAGCTCTTTCCTTAGCAGTTCACAGATACGTATATTCATTTCAGCCGATCCGGTATCTACAACAACATAATTGGCACTGGTCATACGTACCCTTGTATATGTCGCCGGATCCAGGCCATCCGAAAAGATAGCCTGCAGTCCTTTTGTAGTGATTGTTTTGTACCTGTCTTCGTTGTTTTCAATAATCACAGAGGCTTTGCCGTGCATATTCAGCCTTCTTGCCAGCAATACCCCCTTACTGCTGCCTCCCACAATTATGGTCGTCCCCATAGGGTATTTTTCATGTGGTTTTATCAGGTTATATAAAAACGGTCCCAGGAAACATGTGATGATAGCCATCAGGACAAAGCTGGCATTGATGCCGGGTGAGATAATCCCGAGATTAAGCCCGATAGCGGATGCTGCAATAATAAGACTCAGGCGTGATGAGAGAAGGAAGCCTCCCGAGAGCGCCATCCTGATGCCATAACGACCTGTCAGGACTAAAGACGGGATGACCTTGACAGCAAACAGCAGCAGGAACAATACGGCAAGAAAAGGAACAAGGGTGAGTTCAAACTCTTTCAGGGTGGCAGGCTCAAATTTTACTCCGACCATAATAAAAAATACCGGGATGAAAAACCCGTAACCCAGTCCGTCAAGCTTCAATACCAGGAGCGATCTTCCCTTGTGCAGGAATAAGGAGAGCAGCATGCCACACAGGAAGGCACCCAGAAGGATCGCTTCAGCACTTATATACTGGCTTATTACTACAAAGACAAGCAAAAGGAAGATGGAGCCGCGTATACTCAGCTGTGATACAGCATGGGCTAACTGGAATGATATCTTTTTAAGCAGTGGCCATCTTCTGAATCTGTTACCGACCCTGTATAACAGGTAAAAGAAGATGAACAGCAGGAACAGGTATGTGATCTCGATCTTAAAGCCGTAGCTGATGATAAAGGCGGTGAAAGTAAAAAGGATAATGCTCAGTATGTCTGCAACAGCAGCAGAAACAATAAGTGTCTGCCCGTAAGATGTCAGTGATTCTCCCCTGTTTTTAAGCACCGGGAACACGATGCTGACGGAGGTGGTAACCATTATCAGTGAAAAATACCAGTTATTGTTGATCTCTACTATTCCTGAGAGTAGTAGCGTGCCACTGTAAGCAAGCGTGAGTGAAATCAGAAAAATAAGTAATGCAATTATTACCGGATTCCTTGTGATATGACGCAGGCCGGATTTCTTTTTTGGGAATGAATAGATCACCTGGTCCATGTCTATCTCCAGTCCGCCGAGGAACATCAGGAAAATAAATCCGGTAAGTCCAAGGAATTCAAGAATCCTGAGACTCTCCGGATTGATATCTGTCAACAGGTATTTACCGGCAACATAGCCCGCAAGTATTTCAACTATCACCGATGGGACTCTTTTTATGCGGAGCAATGTCAACAACATGGGAATAAGCCAGGCAAGGCCTATTACAACCATTAACGGGAGGTAGTTGAATTCCAATGAGATACTTAGTAAGCGTGACATTGTATACACTCCTTTGCTTATAAATGTAGTGTAATTATTTCAATATCGTTGTATGTACCGGTGACCGCATCGGTCTTCCTTGTGCTGCTGTTACGGCTTGTAATGCTCCATTTTGATTCTGACCCTGTTTGAACCCGTATGGCGCTTTGATTTCTTATTTTTGCATATTAAAACAGGTAATCAGGATGTTCAGGTAGTCTTAACAGAACGCTGTCAGGAATAACGCTATGGCAAATAACTATTTCAGGTTCAAGCAGTTCACCATTCACCAGGAGCAGGCCGCATTCAGGGTAACCACTGACAGTGTATTACTCGGCGCCTGGGCTGGATTTGACGGTGTGCAGTCAGTCCTGGATATAGGCACCGGGACCGGCATACTTGCACTGATGGCGGCACAGCGAAGCAATGCGGGGATTGTTGCTGTCGAGCCTGATCATGCCTCTTTTGTCCAGGCCGGGCTGAATATCTCCGGCAGCCCGTGGCCCGGGCGGATAACACTGGTCAACAGTACCTTGCAGGATTATCTCTTACGTAATACGATGATGTTCGACACGTTGCTGACCAACCCTCCGTTCTTCAATGCCGCCCTGCCAAACAGGGATAGCCGTAAGGCTGCAGCACGTCATTCCCTGACACTGACACATGCTGAGCTCCTGCAGGCGGCACGCATGCTGCTATCTCCGGGAGGCACCCTGCAACTGGTGTTGCCTGTCGCCGGGGCAAAACTCTTTGAAGGCATGGCATCTTCTGCCGGCCTGTATTGCCGCCGGAGACTTCTTATAAGACCTACACCCTCACTACCCCCGGCAAGGGTGCTCATGGCTCTCTCCGGTAATGCAGGCGTATGCCATGACGAAGAGCTGGTCATAGAAAAAGGAGGGAGACATATCTACTCCGAAGAGTATGTCTCCCTCACCAAAGAGTTTTATCTGAAATTCTGATACTCTATTTGATCATGGTATCGGCTGGTAGCCCGTACTCTTCTTCCAGCCTGATGCCGTTACGTTCAAGTTCATCGAGGATGGGATTATAAATCTCGGGAAGTATCGGGCGGTAAACGCCGTGCAGGGTTATCTTTCCTGTAAGTATCATTTTCACTGCCATGGCTGCAGGAAGAGCCACTGTTCTGGCAATGGAGGTGTTGGTTGCCGGCGTGCCGAAGTCGAGCATCCTCGAGCTTATCACTTCGCTCTTGCCATCGTGGTAGCTGGCAAGGAAGAGATGCTGCATCACCACCATGTCACGTTCGTTGTCACCCAGCCACATCAGTTTGATCATCAGGTCAGAGGTGATCTCGTATGGCGATGTCACCGTATATCCCATCTCCTTGTCGCTGAAGAGACCCAGCCATTCGAAGGCCTCAAGCGCCCTTTCCGTGGGGTTAAGTCCCGGCTTCTCTGTCAGTTCCTTCCTGATATCATTACCCGGCAGGCCGGCTCTCTCTGCAACAAACTGTTTGTATGTTTTACCTGTATAATCGTTATCGCCGTCATCAATCAGGCCGATAGCCTTCATCAGGTCAAGGGTCTCACACCATCCTTTGAAACGGAAGGTACCCCTGAACATGGTACGGATGCCCTTCAGGCCATATATATCCACATAGCTGACAGAGTCACGGTTCGGATAGACCTCAAGGTCACCCACACCGGGGAAGAAGTGAGTGAACCTGTCCTTGAACAGGTTGATAGGTTCGATATTTACTATATTCCCATGCTTCAGATACGTTGCGCCGTTGCGGCTGGCAAGGACCACGCCCTTCGGGCTCCACGAAAACTTATAGCCAAGGGGGTTGTCAGAACATTCCGGGGCAGGGAGTGCACCGCAAAGTGAATAGAACTCTTCGATCTTGCCGCCTCTCTTACGCACGTTATCGATGATCCGCATGGCTGACATATGGTCTATACCCGGATCAAGTCCTGCCTCATTAAGAAAGATCACCCCGGCATTGATGGCCTCGTCATGCAGGGCCTGCATGGCCGGTGAGACATATGATGTGGTAACAAGCGGTTTCCTGTGTTTAAGACATAGTCTGGCAACGTCAACGTGGTACCTGTAAGGCAGCAGGCTGACGGTAAGGTCGCTATCCTTTACCATAACCGAGAGGGCATCCATATCTTCAGTCACCCATGCAAGGCTTCTTCCGTTCCGGTGCCCGCCCAGCAGCTTATCAGCCTTCTCCTTTGTCCTTGTGGCAATGATTACCTCAAAACCTTCTTCAAGCAGGTACTCAACCATAGGTTTGGATACCAGGCCGGCACCGAGAATAAGTACTTTTTTCATCTGTAAATGGTTTTATTTTTTTTGGTCAATTGGGATACACATGCCTGGCAGAGTAGTTTCATCTCTTTGTGCCAGAAATACATGTGGTGGTCATATTTTCAATGTTTGTCAGGATTATCAGCTGATTATTAAGGCAAAAACACTGTTACAAGCTTCTATACAAAGGTAGTGAAACTCTTCCTGAGTATTTATGATAAAAGTTATACTTAAGTTGCGGGAGATTTTTAATTTTGTTTCACCTCTCATGTAAAAGGAGAGGCTACGCATATGTCTCAGGCACATAAATATGTGGAAACCCCGCTGATGAAGCAGTACTATGCCGTCAAGGCCAAACATCCTGACGCCATACTTCTTTTCAGGGTGGGCGATTTTTACGAGACCTTTGGAGAGGATGCGATTCATGCTTCGGAGATCCTTGGCATCACCCTCACACGCCGTGCCAATGGTGCAGCCAGTTTCGTGGAGCTTGCCGGGTTTCCTTATCATGCTCTTGATACATATCTGCCGAAGCTCGTGAGGGCAGGGCAGAGGGTGGCTATCTGCGAGCAGCTGGAAGATCCCAAGCTGACAAAGAAGATCGTTAAGAGAGGCATAACCGAGCTTATAACACCGGGAGTCTCCTTCAGCGATAATGTGCTTAACCATAAGGAAAACAACTTTCTTGCCGCCATACATATTGAAAAGCAGGCTGTCGGGGTGGCCCTGCTCGATGTCTCTACAGGCGAGTTTTTCGTGACGGAAGGAGACACGCCTCATATTGAGCAGATACTGAATAATTTCCAGCCGCGTGAGGTCCTCTTTGAAAAGAGGAAGTCAGACCTCTTCCGTGAGAGGTTCGGAAGCAGGTTCTATACCTACAGGCTTGACGACTGGATATTCACTCCTGAGACGGCAAATGACAGGTTGCTGAAGCAGTTCGGCACATCCTCGCTGAAAGGGTTTGGCGTGCAGGGGATACCAAACGGGATAATCGCCGCCGGAGCTATCCTCTATTACCTCGACATGACCCGTCATGAGAACCTGGGGCATATCAACCATATCTCACGTATCGAGGAGGAGAAGTATGTATGGCTTGACAGGTTCACTGTCCGTAACCTTGAGCTTTTTCATTCGCCATATGAGGGTGCAAAGACCCTGATAGATATTATTGACCGGACCATCTCCCCTATGGGAGGGCGCATGATGAAGCGCTGGATCTCCCTCCCCCTGAAGGACCCGGCAGTGCTCGGAACCAGGCTCGATATTGTTGAGTACCTCCTGGGCAACAGTGAGGTCAGGGAGACTATTGAAGGGTTTGTGCACGAAGTAGGCGACCTTGAGAGGCTTCTCAGCAAGGTGGCTGTGGGCAGGGTCACACCGCGCGAGATGGGACAGATAAGGCGTGCCCTTCTGGCCATCGGGGAGCTGAAAAAGGTGTGTGCCGGCAGCGGATGCCAGCCTCTGTCATCACTCGCCTCAGGACTAGACCCATGTCCCGAGCTGAGTGACCAGATAGGTCATACCCTGACACCCGATCCACCGGCTGCCATAAACAAAGGACATGTCATTGCCGAAGGTATCTCCGGTGAACTGGACGAGCTGCGGAGCATCTATTACGGTGGCAAGGATTATCTCAACGACCTCCAGCAGAGGGAGGGCATTCGTACCGGCATCAACTCCCTCAAGATAAGCTATAACAATGTCTTCGGGTATTATATCGAGGTACGTAATACTCACCGCGACAAGGTGCCGGCTGACTGGATACGCAAGCAGACGCTGGTGAGCGCCGAGCGCTATATCACGGAGGAGCTGAAGGAGTATGAGAGTAAGATACTGGGAGCCGGAGAAAAGATACTTGCCCTGGAGACAACGCTGTTCAATGAACTGGTGGCCTCGTTAACCCCATATATCAACCTCATGCAGGCCGATGCCGCAGCTATAGGGAGGCTCGATTGCCTGCGATCATTCGCTGTGGTCTCGGATGAGTACGGATACTCCAGGCCTGTTCTTGACGACAGTCATGTCCTTGACATCAGGGACGGCCGTCATCCTGTCATAGAGAGACAGCTGCCGCCTGACGAGCCCTATGTGCCGAATGATGTATGGCTCGATAATGACGAGCAGCAGGTTATCATTCTCACCGGCCCGAACATGTCAGGTAAGTCGGCCCTCTTACGGCAGACGGCATTGATAGTGATACTGGCCCAGGCAGGATGTTTTGTACCAGCACGGGAGGCACATATAGGTATCATAGACAAGATCTTTACCAGGGTGGGGGCATCGGATAACCTGTCCCTGGGAGAATCGACCTTCATGGTTGAGATGAATGAGGCGGCCAGCATACTTAATAACCTGTCAGACCGCAGCCTGATACTCCTCGACGAGATAGGCCGGGGTACCAGTACCTATGACGGTATCTCCATTGCCTGGGCCATGGTTGAATACATACACGAAAACCGTCACCGGGCAAAGACACTCTTTGCAACCCATTATCATGAGCTTAATGAGATGGAGAACACCTTCGCACGGGTGAAGAACTTCAATGTCTCAATCAGGGAGCTCGATAACAGGGTCATATTCCTCCGTAAGCTGAAGAGGGGAGGGAGCGAACACAGCTTCGGGATACATGTGGCACGTATGGCCGGCATGCCCAGGAGCGTGGTGGGACGGGCCGATGAGATACTGAAGATGCTTGAGGAGGGCAGGGGAGGCCATAGCCTGGGTAAGCCTGTTGATGAACTGGCGGTGAACCGTGAGGGATACCAGCTAAGCTTCTATCAGCTTGACGACCCTGTGCTTAAACAGATACGTGACGAACTGATGGGGCTTGATATTGACAATCTTACACCCATGGAGGCACTTAATAAACTGTACAATATCAGGAAGCTGCTGAAGTGACAGCCTGCTTTTTGAATCCTCGGAAGCCTCGCGGGATGTCGATTATCAATTAAATACCAGGGTCATCGTTGCATCCGGGTTCTATCAAACTTTTTTTTCATTTGTTTTTATGATGAAAAAAGTATTAAATTTGCACTCACTATTGCGGGAATAGCTCAGTTGGTAGAGCACGACCTTGCCAAGGTCGGGGCCGCGAGTTCGAGTCTCGTTTCCCGCTCAGATATCAGGAAGCATCTGCTTCCTTTTTTTTATTCCTGTTACTGAACCCGAAATATTGTAGGAATTGTACCCGGGCAGGCATACCGGAAAAGGTGCGAACCGCGCGCTGTCTGGTGGCGCCTTTATGGCTTTGTGTAGCGGGCGGACAAACAGCGAGCGGTTGTCTTTTCCGGACTCCTTTTCTTTGGTTACTTTCTTTTGGAGGCTCAAAAGAAAGTGACAGTAATACCCTTGTCAGAATTGAGAGTTTTGTTAAAGCAATAAGCCGCCCTTTTGAGATACCCACCTTTTATTCCCGGATACTGAATGCGGACATATTGTATGAATCTAACCTGGGCGGGCAAACCGGAAAAGGTGCGAACCGCGCGCTGTCTGGTGGTGCCTTTATGGCTTTGTGTAGCGGGCGGACAAACAGCGAGCGGTTGTCTTTTCCGGACTCTTTTTCTTTGGTTACTTTCTTTTGGAGGCTCAAAAGAAAGTGACAGTAATACCCATATTACATTTGAGAATTTTATCAAAGCAAAAGGGCGCCTCTTTGAGACACCCTCTTCTTTGGCCGGCAGCAAATAGTTGCCGTTGTATATAGAGTTTGATTAAAGCTACTTAACCGGACCCCAGTCGATCAGCACCCC
>QKGI01000026.1 GCA_003250475.1 Bacteroidota bacterium
TACAACAGCGGCGGGCACGTCGTCACCGGCCGGCCATCCGGCCAGGATGATCTCACTGAAAAGGGGCCTGAGAAGATTGATGGTGCGGCTGATGATCGGCACACCACCAATCTCAATCAATGACTTGTTGATGCCGCCGAATCGCTTAGCACGTCCTCCGCAGAGAATGGCGGCTGATATTTGTGGATATGGCTTTTTCAGAATAACCCGCTTATCAGTCCGTTATCGTCAATGTCTATCTTTTCGGCTGATGGCACCTTCGGCAGGCCTGGCATTCGCATTATTGCACCTGCGATAGGGACAATAAATCCGGCTCCTGATGACAGTTCAACCTTACGTATCCTGATGGTGAAATCTCTGGGCCTGTTCCGCCTTGTCTGGTCATCTGACAGTGACTTCTGGGTCTTGGCTATACAAACGGCAAGCTTATCAAGCCCCAGGTCAGATATCTTTTGCAGCTGGTCCTTGGCTTCGAGGGTGTACTCAACATTCCTTGCTCCGTACATAAGAGAAGTGATTGTCTCAATTTTTTTCTCCAGCGGCCAGGTGAGGTCATATAACGGGGTGAAACAATCAGTGCATGCTTCTGTTGCTTCAATCACCGCAGCGGCCAGCTCAAGGGCGCCCCTGCCACCCTCAGCCCATGCAGTATTCACTGCAACCCTTACGTTATGTTCTTCGCAGTACTTCTTTAAAAGCTCAATCTCCGCGTCAGTATCCGAGCTGAAACGGTTGACTGCAACCACCGGTCTGAAACCGTAATAATGCATGTTCTCTATGTGCTTGTCGAGGTTTTCAAAACCTTTGGCGAGAGCCTCGAGGTTTTCGTTACCCAGCTCTGAGAGCTTCACACCGCCGTGATACTTCAGGGCCCTTATTGTTGCCACAATGACCACTGCATTAGTCTTAAGCTTACCTACCTGCGACTTGATATTAAAGAACTTCTCGGCGCCTAGTTCACTGGCAAAACCAGCCTCTGTGACTACATAGTCACTGAGAGACAGACCCATTCGTGTTGCGAGGATGGAGTTTGTCCCCTGGGCTATATTGGCAAAGGGTCCGCCATGTATTATTGCCGGTGTTCCCTCAAGGGTTTGCACAAGGTTCGGCTTGATAGCATCCTTCAGCAGTGCAGCCATGGCTCCCTGTGCCCGCAGGTCACGGGCAAAGACAGGTTTGCCGGAATAGGTGTAACCGATGAAGATATTGCCCAGACGTTCCTTCAGGTCATTTATCCCCGTAGCCAGGCATAGTATTGCCATTACCTCCGATGCCGCGGTAATGTCAAAGCCGGTTTCCCGCGGTACACCCTGGGTAGTTCCACCAAGACCGATTACTATATCCCTGAGGGCACGGTCATTCATATCCATAACCCTCTTCCATGCTATGGTCCTCGGGTCGATACCCAGGTTGCCTTCTGATGCCTGGATATTATTGTCTATCATTGCCGAAAGGAGGTTATGAGCCTTCTCCACCGCAGACAGATCGCCCGTAAAATGAAGGTTTATATCTTCCATCGGGATCACCTGGGAATATCCCCCGCCGGCAGCACCGCCCTTTATTCCGAACACAGGACCCAGGGACGGTTCGCGTAATACTACAGTAGCTTTCTTGCCAAGCAGGTTGAGACCCTGCGTCAACCCTATCGAAGTGGTTGTCTTGCCTTCACCCGCCGGTGTCGGCGTGATGGCCGTGACAAGAATTAGTTTGGCCCTTCCGGCCTTCTTCTCATCAATCAGCGATAAAGGGAGTTTGGCTTTGTACTTGCCGTAGAGTTCCAGGTCACCTTCCTTCAGGCCAAGCTTTTCTGCGACTTTTGTTATGGGCCTTATTTCGGCACTCTGAGCAATCTCAATATCTGTTTTCATCATATTCTTATTTTTGATATTAACGGTATGATGGAATCACACATGGTAGTGAACTATTTTTTTCTTCCTGGTAGTCATGATCAATCCTGCAGGTTCCATTGGCAAGTATTCCGGTCATGATGGTCAGGCAGACCGCACATCCACCGCTTGTTCCTTACTGCAATTAAAGGTAAATCTGTCTGTCTTTTTGCCTGAAAAACATATAACCGGCATACGGGATTGATATTTGGGATAAATTTAAACCTAATTAATTACCAAAAGAACAAACGAATGTTGTGAAAGTTTAATTCAACAACCAGACTTTTACAATATCTCCCTGAAGCCGGATTGTCTTTCCATCCTTATACGCCATGCCTGAGGGTACCCGTTGTTAATCCTGTTGCCCAGGTTATTTACAAATCCCAGCGGCAGGCCGCGGTAAGTCATCAGCACCCTTCCTGCCGGCATATTGCCGGCATGCATCTGATCAAGGCGCAGGTAGGCTATAGCCTCATCATATGAGAGCTCATGCTCAGGCCACGATCCTCTTTTCTGTCTCACTGACATGGCCAGGTCATGAGCGGGCACAAAAGCGTTCTTCCTGACCTCCCCGATCATAGTACCTGATTTTATGATATTGACCTTGCCTGCAAGAATTCCAAACAGGCCGGGGTCGGCTGCAAGTGCAACGATCCTGTCTTCCAGGGCTATCAGCCTGTCGCGGTCAAAGACAACGAATGGTTCCGCAATGGCATACGCAGCTGATGATCGTTTCACTGTTCCCTTCCTGGCTTCCCGGTGGTTATTACCGTACCCCTCTTTCTTGCGTAGTGCGGCAATGAAGAAACCGTCCCCTTTTACCCTCCCGGGATGAAACCCGTAACCTGTGATGCCTTTATGGCTTACAGGCATGACAGTGCTCCCTTCGGGTAACGTCACTGTCAACGACTCTGCTTCCGTATTGTCTCTTATCCAGGCGATGTTCTCTTCATTTTCTGCCGGGTTAAATGTGCAGGTGGAATATATGAGAATACCTCCGGGCTTCAGGGCAGGCCAGGCATCCATCACTATTCTGCGCTGTCTTTCACTGCAGAGACTGGCGTTTTGTACCGACCATTCCCTGACGGCTGCCTCTGACCTGAACATCCCCTCCCCGGAGCAAGGGGCGTCAACAACGACAACGTCAAAAAAGCCTGGCAGGCCGGCAAATCTTGCTGGATCGCCCTGGGTGACAATAGTATTCCCCAGTCCCCATTTTGTAACTACCTCTGCCAGCACGGCAGCCCGTGACCTGATAACCTCATTCGATACCAGCAGGCCATCCTTCGGTAAAATGGAGGAAAGATGTGTGCTTTTACCCCCCGGGGCGCCACACAGATCCAGTACACGCAACCCCGCCATCCCGCCTGCAAGCTGCCTGAAGAGCTCGCCGGCAAACATGCTCGAGGATTCCTGGGGATAGTAAGCTCCGGCATGAAAAAGAGGGTCCGGCGTAAATGACGGCCTCCCGGGCAGGTAATAACCATCAGGCTCCCACATAACCCTCTCATAGGAGTTAACAGTATGTGGCCATTTGAAGGGATTTATCCTTACGGAGGCATCAGCCGGACGGCCGAGTGCATCAACCAGTCCTGCCGCATCCAGGTATTCCTGCCGGCCAATCCTTTTAACAAACTCCTCCGGAAGCATCCTTGAATTTTACACAGGCAAATATAACCAATGGATTCTATCAGGCACAAAATAATACCGTCCCGGTGAACCGGGACGGTATAAAATAACCCCTACAACCTAAACTGTCTTATAATGTTAGTTTCTTTCGAAGTCAAAATACATTAAAAGACTGAAGTGTAACAGATACACTATTTAGGTAGCCGCAAACGTAATACGGACAGGATGGGCTTATAATGACATATCTCATAAATATGACTATTTAACATATTTTAGGATAGGTGTCAGGTGATGAGTTCCCGCCCCGAGTCTCTGAGCAAGCCCAGCGACCATTTTATAATAACCACCGAGCTGACCAGGGCTGCAATGGCATCAACATAGGGAAGACCCCATAACATGGCTGTCAACAGTCCCAGTATCGCTGCCACACTTGTTACGGCGTCAGCGAGGACATGCAGGTATGCAGCCCGTATATTGCTATCCCTCTCCTCGGTGCCATGATGCAGGAGAAAAGCGCTCAGAATATTGACTCCCAGGCCAATGAATGCGATCATTATTGCTTCGCGGTATTCAATGACGCGTGGATTGATGAACCTGCCCACGGCCCCGGCGATAATCAGACCGGCAAAGATGAGCAGGATCAGGCCGCTTGTATAGCCCGAAAGTGTCAGCACCTTCTCTTTGCTGCCGGTGAAAGAGGGGTTTGATGATAGTCGCTGGACCAGAACGTAGGCTGCCCAGCTCAGGCCTATTGCGAGGACGTGAGATCCCATGTGTATCCCGTCAGCCATCAGGGCCATAGAACCAGTTAACCACCCGGCTATGATCTCAATAACCATAGTCACGGCAGTTAGTAAAACAACCCACCCTGTTCTTCTTTTATTTTTTTCTATTGCTGTCACGAATGATAAACACTGTGACCGGGTTGAAAGTTTATTCCATGACAGAAGTCACTTTCCCGGTCAGTCTGAGACGTCTCTTCAATCCATCCTGGCTGTTGGCCTCCTGCTGCCCACCGGGTGCAGGCTGTCCGCCTCCCACATACACTGTGAACCAGCCCGGCTCAATAACCCTTCTGTTTTTATCATTGATCATCGAAAACTGTTCAGGACGCAGTTTGAATTCCACCCTCCGGCTCTCCCCGGCTTCAAGATATACTCTTTTGAAGCCCTCAAGCTGCAGGATGGGTCTCGGGGTAGAAGCCTTTTCATCGGTCAGGTAGAGTTGTACGACCTCATCACCGGACAATTTCCCGGTATTGGTCACAGTGACTGTTACTGTCACCTCGCTGCCTGCGGCTGTTTTCACGGGCATGGTGAGGTCAGAATAGGCAAACGTTGTATAGCTGAGTCCATACCCGAACGGGTAAAGGGGTGTTCCCGTAAAATACCTGTAAGTACGGTTCGTCATGTCATACTCGTCAAATGGTGGCAGGTCATCAACCGACCGGTAGTATGTCACCGGAAGCCGGCCGGCGGGGTTATAATCGCCAAAAATGACATCGGCGACGGCATTGCCTCCCTCAACCCCGGGGTATCCGGCAAGCAGCACTGCCGCCGCCTTCTCCTCTGCCTGGAGAGAGCTTACCGGGCTGCCGTTCATCAGCACGACAATAACGGGCTTACCTGTTGCCAGCACTGCTGAAAGCAATTCCTCCTGTATTGCAGGCAGGCTCAGGCTTGTGCGATCCCCACCTTCAAACCCTTCGAGTTTAACCTTCATCTCCTCACCCTCAAGGCGTGGAGAGAGTCCCAGCACCATAATGACCGCATCAGCCTCCCGGGCAATGGTGACAGCCCTGGTTACCATGTCACCACGCGGCATACACCAGAGCAGTTCCATATCGGCATCACCGATATGATTACGATAAAAAACCTCTATCCTGTATTTTTTCCCTGCCGTGAACTCTGCCGGCACCCCTCTGACAGCCGCATGGTGATCATGGTAATAGGAGAGGACAGTATCTCCCTCCAGGATAATATCATATCCTGAGGAGCCCCATGTGCCAAGGTAGTATGTACCGCTTACAGGTGGAACAAGATCAGCCACCCAGTGTATGCCGAAGTCGTTCACCGGCATGAGAGGATGGGGAGAATCATTGTCCCAGTAAAAATCTATCATATCGTCTGTGCGGGTAAAGAGTGGCTCTCCCGCCATCTCTCCTGATGTGTAGTACTCACCCTTAACTCCCTGGTGTCCGTCAGGTGTCCTGAAATAGCGTGACGGTACAGGTGTCAGGTTGAAGATGCCGGGGGCAAGATCACTGCCCTCGGCATACAGGACTTTTGCCTCAGGCTTCAGCTTGGCTTTAATACCATCCAGAACGCTCACGGGATCTTTGGGTATCCCGTTATAATTACCGACCAGCACCTCGTAGCTGCCGGCATTGGGGCCGATTACCGCCAGCGTCGATATATCCCTGTCCAACGGAAGCATCCCGTTGCAGTTCTTAAGCAAAACCACTGACTCCCGGGCGGCCTCTCTTGCCAGCGACCTGTTATAGTCTGAACAGTTTGCCCGGTAAGGTATCCGGGCATATTCAACGATACTGTCAGGATCAAACATGCCAAGCCTGAAACGTGCTGTCATAACCCTTTTCAGTGCCCGGTCAATGTCCTCCTCTGTTGCCAGTCGCCTGTTTACGGCTTCCACGAGATACCTGTAGTCAACCCCACATTCAAGGTCGGTCCCTGCCTTGAGAGCCAGGGCTGCTGACTCAACAGGACCAGGTGAATATCCCTGGAAAGTGTGGAAATCGGATATCGCCCAGCAGTCGGAGACTACATAGCCATCAAAGCCCCATTCATTACGCAGAATGCCCAGCAGCTCGTCGCTGGCACAGGCAGGATGTCCACGGAACTGGTTGTAGGCTCCCATGACGGAGCTTACACTGCCCTCCTTCACCAGCGTCCTGAAGGCAGGAAGATATGTCTCCCGCAGGTCTCGTTCGCTGATCGTGGCGTTGAATATATGTCTCAACGGCTCGGGACCCGAATGAACGGCATAGTGTTTGGCTGTGGCCACTGTTTTGAGATATTTTTTATCTGCCCCCTGCATTCCCTGCACAAACCTGAGACCCATCCGGCCGGTGAGATAGGGATCCTCGCCGTAGGTCTCCTGGCCTCTGCCCCAACGGGGATCACGGAAAATGTTGATGTTCGGCGACCAGAAGGTAAGGCCGTGATATATGGCATGATCACCTCTTCTAAGGAACTCATGGTATTTTGCCCTGGCTTCGTCGGAGACAGCATTGGCCATGTCATGCATCAGCTCTTCATCCCAGCTGTTGGCAATAGTGATCGACTGAGGAAAGACGGTAGCATAGCCTGCCCGTGCTACTCCGTGAAGAGCCTCATTCCACCAGTTATACTCAGGAATTCCAAGCCTTGGTATCGCCGGGGCGTTGTAAAGCAACTG
Organism: Bacteroidota bacterium; assembly: GCA_003250475.1. Taxonomy (GTDB): domain Bacteria; phylum Bacteroidota; class Bacteroidia; order Bacteroidales; family VadinHA17; genus SR-FBR-E99. The sequence continues at coordinate 6,933 of QKGI01000026.1, forward strand.
GGCTGCTTTTTCCTCAAGGGTCATCCGGCCAACAAGGTCGTTTACCCGCTCTTCAAAGGAGAGATGGGTATCCAGATAGGCAGGCTGCTGGGCATGCACACCGAAAAACGTCAACCCCAGCGCTACAATGGCAATTAATTTCTTCATCTCATGTATGTTATAAGAAACCGGCCATATACCGGCCTCCCTGGCTTTGAACCGGCAGCTCTCAGTCAGCGTACTGAAAACCTGTAGATCGTGCTTGAAAGGAACGGTTCTTCAGGTGTAAGAAGCACAGACGGGAACCCCGGCTGGTTCGGACTGTCAGGGAAATGCTGGGTCTCAAGACATAACCCTGACCGGTAGGCATATACCTTACCGCCACGACCGGTCTGGGTGCCATCGAGAAAGTTACCGGTATAGAACTGCACACCCGGCTGGTCGGTTATTACCTGCAGCACCCTGCCGGTTGACGGATCGTATACCTCGGCATCAACCTCCTCAATATTATCGAGGATAAAATTATGATCGTATCCTCTGCCCAGCTTCAGCTGGTCATACTCATCACCGATCCTCTCGCCTGTAAGGTGAGGGGTTCGGAAATCAAATGGTGTGCCCTCAACGGATCTCAACTCACCTGTTGGTATCAACGTGGAATCAACAGGGGTGAAGGCTGAAGCTCTGATGAGTATCTCGTGATCCAGTATATCACCCTGACCGCTGCCATGAAGGTTAAAGTAAGCATGGTTCGTAATGTTTATTACTGTGTTCCGGTCAGTGGTAACCTTGTAATCCATAATAATCTCATTATCGTCGGTCCAGGTATAGACCACCTCGGCAACCACGTTACCGGGATAACCCTCTTCCATATCCGGCTTATGGTAGGTGAACTTCACTGCCGGGTAATCGGTATTCTTCAGCACCTCGGGATCCCATGCACGGCTATGCCATCCTGTCGGCCCTCCGTGAAGGGTATTGGGCTCATTGTTTATTGCAAGTGTATATTCAACGCCGTCAAGTGAGAACCTGCCCTTTGCTATACGGTTGGCATACTGACCTACAACTTTGCCGAAATATGGATCACCCTTTATATAGCTATCAAGATCGTCATAACCGAAAGTAACATTTGTCTTTTGGCCGTCCCGGTCCGGCACATTTATTTCTACTATTGATGCCCCGTAATTGGTGATCCTGATCACATCACCCTTCTTGTTCGTAAGTGTATAAAGGAACACATCCTTCCCTTCAAACGTACCTAAACTCTCAGTAGTTACCATGTCTTTCTTATTATTAACGCAGGAAAAGATACCTGGCATTGTCAATACCAGCACTGCACAGATGAACAGACCTTGTTTCAGCATTTTGATTTTTCTTCGAAATTAATTGTTTTATTCAGAATTGTAAATTGTCCGTGACGTCACATCACTCAACTATTTTACCTCCAGTACTATTATTGATTTTGCGGGCATTTCAAGGCTGATCATGTTCTTACTTATCTTTGCCCCCCCGAAAGAGACGGGTTTTACCTCCTCAGGGCTTCCGAATGTGTTATGTGCATTCAGTTCGTGTGCAGTAAGTATTCTTCCGGCAACATGTGTAAAGTCACCCCCTCTGAGATCTATCAGCATCCTGACATTTCTGGCCGGCTCGATATTGACCATGGATATATGTACAACACCTTCCTTATCCATTGAAGCAGAGGCGCTCACTGATGGAAGTTCTGTGCCATCCATGGCGTACGAACTGCAGTTCAGAGTCAGTGGTAAGAGGGTGGCGTCGTGATGGATCCTGTACATTTCAAAGACATGGTAAGTAGGTGTAAGAAGCATCTTCTCCCCGTCAGTCAGTATTAACGACTGTAATACGTTGACAGTCTGCGCTATGTTTGCCATCTTAATCCTGTCACAGCGCTCATTGAAGTAGTTGAGTGATAGGCCTGCCACCATGGCATCGCGCATGGCGTTCTGCTGAAAGAGGAATCCCGGGTTTGTTCCGGGTTCCACATTCCACCAGGTACCCCACTCATCGACAACAAGGGCAACACGTTTTTCCGGGTCATATCTGTCCATTATGTCTATATGCCTGTCAATGGCATTCTCCACGTTCAGGCATCTGCTGATGGTCTCGAAATAGTCTCTTTCGACGAAGCTGGTAGCGGATCCTTTATCTTCCCAGTTGACAGTATAGTAATGCAGGGAAAGACCCCACATCATGTGATGAGGTATGTCACGCATCAATGTCTCTGTCCAGTCAAAGTCAGAAGCCCCGGCGCCGCCTGCAATTTTTAAGAGACGGTTACTGCCATAGTTGCGTGCATAAGTTGCATACCGCCTGTACTGGTCAGAATAGTAGGCTGCCGTCATATGTCCCCCACAGCCCCAGTTTTCATTACCAACGCCCCAGAATTTAACGTTCCATGGTTTATCCCGTCCGTTTTCCCGGCGCATATCTGACATGGGATTTATACCGTCAGAATTTATATACTCCACCCATTTAGACATCTCCTCCACTGAGCCGCTGCCGACATTGCCGCATATATATGGTTCTGCTCCCAGCTGTTCGCACAGATCCAGGAACTCGTGTGTCCCAAAGCTGTTATCCTCAGTCACACCACCCCAATGGGTATTGATCATCGTCGGCCTTTTTTCACGCGGGCCGATGCCATCCATCCAGTGATACTCATCGGCAAAGCATCCTCCGGGCCACCGGAGATTCGGAATCCCTGTTTTCTTCAACGCTTCAACGATATCATTCCTGATACCCCTGGTGTTAGGTACGGATGAGGTCTCCCCTACCCAGTAGCCTCCATAGATACAATGACCCAGGTGCTCTGAAAAGTGCCCGTAAATATGCCGGCTGATGATCTTCGTGCCAAGGTCAGTGCTGACGATAATATTTGCCGGCACGCTCTCCACCCTGGTCTGTGCCACGGTGACAGTAACCAGTGAAGTGAAAAACAAAAACAATGTCGTGATGACTCCGTAATGTTTCATTGCAGTTGGATATTATGGTTTCAAATTCATTTTATCCTGTATATCAGGCTGAAGGTGAGGTATCCAGACTCTCATGTCACCTTTACCCCTGTTGTTCCACAGGTGATACGGTATGAGAGTCAACTCAGCAGTATCAACGACCGTCATATTGCCATCAACATCAGTTTCTGCCTTGTAACCCTTCGTCCTGATCACTTCGGTCCCGTCTAATAGACCGGGTTCGGACCCGGTGGTGAAAACCGGCTTTTGATCGAGTAACAGGTCAAATATGTTATCATTATCAGGCCATTCGAGACAATATATCAAAGGGCCTTTTTGAATAGCATATCTCCCCCTGTCTTCATTTACCCTCTCATCGGCTACCAGGCTCCTCACGGGCATCGGGAGGTACAGTTCCACCCTGTCACCCTTTTTCCATCTGCGGGTTATGGCTGCATAGCCGTTTCGTGTTGTTATAACCGGCACTCCCCCGTTAACCAGCAGGGAGTAACTCTCCGCCGCAGTGTCGGCAAAATGGTAGAGGCCTCCCGGGATAGCTTCGTTAGAGGCCCAGCCCGGAATACGTATGCGCAAAGTAAACCTACCTTCTGTTTCTGGTGAGATGGTCATGGTAACTTTACCATCCCATGGGTAGATGGTCTCCTGAGTTACTCTGACGTTGTTTTTACCGAATCTGATCTCTGCCTCATTCGAGGCAAACAGGTTTATATAAAGGTCGTTGTCGGTCACTGAATAAACATAACCCGGTACTGCCGGCACAAACCGGCATATATTTGACGGGCAGCAGGCACATCCAAACCAGGGTGACCGTGAGTGCCTTCCGTCCGACTCCAGGGGATTGGGATAAAAGAACCTGTCCCCTGCAAGATTAACGCCTGAAAGGGCTCCGTTATACAGGGTTTTCTCAAGTACATCATAATATTTCCCCTCACCATGCATTGAAAACAGGCGGTGGTTGAAGAAAATATTACCTATCGATGCACATGTCTCGCAGTATGCTGTCATATTAGGAAGGTACCAGGGTTCGGCAAAGCCCTCGTTGCCTCCGCTTGCTCCTATGCCTCCGGTAACGTACATCTTCCTGTACACCAGGTCCTCCCATATCCTGGTTATAGCATTAATATAGGCCTCATCGTTAAGTATGGAAGCAACGTCTGCCATGCCCGAATACATATATGTGGCTCTCACGGAGTGACCTACGGCTTCGGTCTGGTCAACAACTCTTTTATGGCTTTGCGAATACTCCTCACCGTCATCGCGCATTCCCCGGGCATCAAGAAAGAATTTTGCCATGTCAAGATATCTCTTCTCACCTGTGACCCTGTATAGCTTTACCAGTCCCATCTCGATGACCTGGTGACCGGGATAGCTGATAAAATCGTCCCGGCCGAAATCGTTGCTGACAAGGTCAGCCGATTTGAGGGCAATATCCAGAAAGTCTCTTTTGCCCGTAGCCTGGTAATGTGCCACGGCGGCCTCATACATATGCCCAAGATTATACAACTCATGACTGAGTATATTCGTCTTCTCCCATCTTCCCCCTTCTGCCCATTCGTGTAACCTGCCATACCCCTTCTCTGCAATGGTCCTGTTTGTATAAAGATATCCGTCATCTTCCTGTGCAAGGCCTATTTTATAAATGAGGGTATCAAGGTAAGCCTCAAGCTCCGGGTCAGGGTAGGTCTGCAGGGAATAACTGGCTCCCTCAATGATTTTTGTGACATCGGAATCATCAAACGGATATAAGGTCTGAAAAGCTCCGGTATCAAGTCCTCCTGCTATCTCAAAGTTTTTAATACGTCCGGTTGACTCGCAATAGCCAAAGGCTATCGGGATGGTCACCTCATGGTTTTTCTTTATGCGGGGAGCCCAGAAACCATCTGTCATCCTGACTGATGTAAAGGGCACCGGTCTTATAGGATAATTCTCGATGTTATCGCTGCCGGTGCATGATGCCAGTAATAACCCGGCAAGGGCGCTGACCGATATAACCACTGCTGTATTTCTCATTATATTCTAATTGTCCGTTTTGATCCAAACCGTCATCTCTCCGTTGCTCCTGTTAGCCCATGAGTAATATGGTATTGCCCTGGCTTTTATGGATGATCCGCCGGGACCAGTAACATCGAAGGTAATTGTACCAATGCCTCCCATCAGGGTACTGTCGTATGTGAATTGGGCTATTGTTCCCGGGTTGACGCGCATTTCCCTCACCGGACCGTTATCTGCCTCTTCCAGGCAGTATACCAGGGGCCCCATTCCGAGGGTCACTCGTCCGCTATCGGCTGCAACCTCCTCTCTTGCAACGACGAACCGTGGTTCCATTGGAAGTGTAACCTCCACCTTGTCACCTCTGTTCCATGCTCTCTTTATGACCGCAAACCCTGATTTAATTTTTACCGGCACCTTTTTCCCGTTGATCTTTATCTGCACCTTTTCCTTTTGCGGGTTTACATAATGATACAGGCCTCCTTCGAACGGGGCCTCACCGGTCCAGGACGGTATACGGATCCTGAGCAGGAATGTGCTTCCGTCAGCCTCAGGATTTACTGTTATCCTCACATCCCCCTTCCAGGGATATTCCGTCTCCTGTCTTATTGTCACCTTGCCGGTACCGTTAGCGATCCTTGCCTCACTGCCAATGAACAGGTTGAGGTTTACGCCGTCATCTGCCACCGACCATATATACTGTTTCAGTGCAGGCATAAAGCGCGCTATGTTTACCGGACAGCATGAACAATCGAACCAGCCCGACCTGCTGAAGCTGCCATCTGATTCAAGCGGGTTTGGATAAAAGAAATGGCAGCCGTCGTTTCCGATACCTGAAATCAGACCGTTATACAGTGTCCTTTCCAGTATGTCGAGGTATTTTGTCTCGCCTGTCGCCCTGTACAGTCTGAAGTTCCAGAAGACATTTGCGACCGAAGCACATGTCTCGGTGTATGCAGTCATATTCGGCAGCTCATAAGGTTCGCCAAATGCCTCTCCGTACTCCTTCGAGCCAATACCGCCGGTAATATATATCTTCCCACGGGTCACATCGTCCCATATCCTTCTTGAGGCCTTAAGATACCGGTCATCTCCGGTCTCTTCTGAGATATCTGCCATAGCAGCGTACATGTACCCTCCTCTTACTGCGTGGCCGACAGCTTCGGTCTGTTCCAGCACCTGTTTATGCATCTGCAGGTAAACCGAGTCATTATATACCTCGAACCTGGTTCCCTCCGGATGGTGTACATAGTCTCCCGGCCTGCCGCGCACGTCGAGGAAAAACCGGGCCAGTTCGAGCCATCGGTTATCGCCGGTAAGTCTGTACAGCTTGATCAGTCCTATCTCAATCTCCTGGTGTCCGGGAGCAATCTCCCTCTTTCCCCAACCGAACTCATTGTACACCAGTGCGGCATTCCTCAGAGCAACATTGAGCAACACATCTGACCCTGTAGCTTCGTGATGTGCAACGGCTGCCTCGTACATATGTCCGGCGTTATACAACTCATGGCTGACCCGCTCGTCAACCCATCTCTCCCTGCCGGCTCCGGGAGCCATGTTGACAGGATCAATCGTCCGTGTGGTGTACAGATAACCGTCATCCTCCTGTGCAGCTGCAACCAGTGTGACAAGGCTATCCACATATTCCTGCAAAACACTATCGGGAGTCTCCATCAGGGAGTAACAGGCTCCCTCGATGATCTTGAATACATCAGAATCATTGTACCTTTCTCCAACATGGACGCCCTCTTTCAGACCTCCTGCGATGGCAAAGTTATCTATGCGCCCTGTCTCTTCGCACTGGCTGAAAACATAGGGTATTGTTATGGTCCTGTTCAGCCCGATCTTTGGAGACCAGAAGGCGTCGGTCACCGTTATGTCTGCAGCAGCCGGTATGCCAAGCCAGCTTTTATGTTTTGTATTTTCCCCGCTGCCGGTGCAGGAAGCCAGGCAAAGGACGGGTATGGCAAGTAAAAGATACGATCGTCTCAACCTCTTACCTCCTTCCTTATCAATTTGAGTCTTTTCATAACATCATTGGCGCCGCGGCCGAAATAATCATACAGTATTCTGTATTCAGCATAGAGCTTGTCATAGATCTTCCTGTTTTCCTCTGATGGCAGGTATGTCTGATCCTTGACTTTTGCCATAGTGACAGCAGCTTCCCTGATGGTGTCAAATCCCCCGCTCCTTTTTCCTGCAGCCACTGCCGCGAACATAGCTGAGCCGAGAGCGGGTGCCTGGGGCGATCCGGATATCTTTATCTCCCTGTTGATAATATCGGCATAAATCTGCATCATGAAAGGATTTTTCTCTGCTATACCGCCGGCGGCATAGAATTCATTTACCGGCACACCGTGTTCTTCAAAGGTTTCTATGATCATCCTTGTGCCATAAGCCGTAGCTTCTATCAGTGCCCGGTATATCTCTTCCGGCTTTGTTGCCAGTGTCAGCCCGGCGATCATGCCTGTGAGGTCGACATCTACCAGCACCGACCTGTTGCCGTTCCACCAGTCGAGGGCCACCAGTCCGCTCTCTCCCGGTTTAAGTGAAGCTGCCCTGGCGGTCAGCAGGGCATGGATGTCAATGCCTTGTGCAATAGCCTGGTTCCTGTACTCCGCAGGGGTGCAGTTTTCTGCGAACCACTGGAAATGATCCCCCACGCAGCTCTGTCCTGCTTCGTAGCCGAAGAAACCCTCGATGATCCCGTCTTCAACCACGCCACACATCCCCGGCACCTCTATTTCAGTTGTGCCCAGGATCATGTGGCATGTCGATGTGCCTATTATTGCCAGCATTTTCCCGGGAGAGGTGATGCCTACTGCCGGTATTGATACGTGGGCGTCTACATTAGCCACAGCGACGGCTGTCCCCTCGTCCAGTCCTGTCATCTCTGATGCGGCCCGGGTGATGACCCCTGCCCTGGTGCCTGCCGGTAAAAGCTCCAGCGAGAGTTTCTTATCAACAAGGTCTTCCATTTTCGGATGAAGGGCCCTGAAGAAGTCCTTCGAAGGATAACCGTGATGCTTATGCCATATGGCTTTGTATCCGGCAGTACATGTATTCCTCGTCTCCCTTCCTGTAAGCTGCCAGATGACCCAGTCAGCCGCTTCAATAAACCTGGCAGCAGCGTCATAAATGACCGGATCTTCGTTAAGGGTCTGCCATATCTTTGGTATCATCCACTCAGATGATATTTTCCCCCCGTACCGCTTAAGAAACCGCTCACCTCTCTCTTCGGCGATCATATTAAGCCTGTTAGCCTCTTCCTGGGCAGCATGATGTTTCCAGAGCTTTACCCATGCATTGGGACGACTCCTGTATTTTTCGAGGAAGCACAGGGGAACACCCTCGGGTGTAACAGGAAGCATAGTACAGGCAGTAAAGTCGACTCCCACCCCGACAACCTGATCCGGGTTGACGCCGGACTCCTTCAACACCTGTGGGATTGTTATGCGGAACACATCGAGGTAATCCCCGGGATGCTGAAGGGCCCAGTCGACACCGAGTGAAGTTCCGTCAGGCAGCTTGTTATCCATCACTCCATGTGAATATTCATGCACAGCAACAGCAACCTCCTCTCCTGTGGTCAGGTCAACAATAACAGCTCTTCCTGAAAGGGTGCCGAAATCTACACCTATTGAATACTTATGCATTTTAAAAGTTTGACATTTCAATCTTTCTGGCCATAATAGGCATTAAGGCCATGTTTCCGGAGGTAGTGCCTGTCAAGCAGATGCCTGTCTATCTCGGCGGGAGGAGCAATGCTCACAGAGAGGGCAGCAATATGGGCAACCTCTTCCAGCATTACTGCATTATGAACAGCGGCAGCAGGAGAAGTACCCCAGGTAAACGGACCGTGAGACTGTACCAGCACTGCAGGGATTGACAGCGCATCCCTTCCGGCAAGAGCCCCGGCAATTACCAGGCCTGTATTATACTCATAATCATTTTCAATCTCCTCCCTTGTAAGTTTCCTTGTAACGGGAACAGATCCGTGGAAATAATCCGCATGAGTAGTGCCCAGGCATGGCAACGGTCTTCCTGCCTGTGCCCAGGCAGTGGCATAGGTGGAGTGGGTATGGACAATGCCTCCTATGGTTGGGAAGGATTTGTAAAGGGCAAGATGAGTCGGCGAGTCCGTTGAAGGCTTTAATGTGCCCTCAATGACATTGCCGGACTTATCGGTGACCACCATATCGTCCGCGGTCATTTCGTTATATGACATGCCGGAGGGTTTTATGACCATAAGCTCTGATGCGCGGTCAAAGCCGCTTACATTCCCGAATGTCATCCTTACCAGGCCATGCCTGACCAGATCAAGATTAGCCCTGAATACATCTTCTTTAAGTTTTTCGAGCATGGTATGAGCATTTAGTAATAACAACAAACGTTAAACCGTCATTATCAGCTTACAACAAGGTTAAAGAAGAATCCGTTCCTTGTCAGCTCCTTGTATTTCTCTTCATTGAACCTGTAGTACCAGGCTCCTTTCTTGGATGTCTCTCTCTCCTTGTCCTCCTGTTTCTCAAGCAGGTTCATAGACAGGATTTTCTTTCTGAAGTTCCGTTTATCGACCTGTCTCTGGTAGATAGCCTCATAAAGGTTCTGGAGCTGTACCAGGGTGAACTTTTCAGGAAGAAGCTCAAAACCGACAGGATATACCTTTACCTTCTCCACGAGCTCTTTCAGAGCCCTGTCGACCATCTTTCTGTGGTCGAAGATAAGATCGGGGATTTCAGATAACGAGCACCAGTAAGCACCGTTACTCTTTCTTATCTCCGGGTCAAGCTCATGAATTCCTATAAGGGCAAAATATGCGGTGGATATTACCCTGGCACCAGGATCACGGCTTATCTCTCCGTAAGTATAGAGTTGTTCCATATAAAGCTCACTCAGACCGGTAAGAGTGCAGAGAACCCTGCAGGCGGCATCATCAAGACTCTCATCCTCCCGGACAAACCCGCCTGCCAGCGACCACTCACCCAGGGCAGGTTCAAAGCTTCTCTTGATAAGGAGTAATTTAAGTTCTTTCTCAGCAATATCGAATCCGAAAATAATACAGTCTACAGCATGAAAATGCTTCGGATATTTTGAATAGAGATGATTCATAATCCTTTGTTCAGATGGTAATAAAGGTCATTCCACCTAAGCTCCTTCCTCAACTGTTCAACATCACACCTGTTGTCAATAAGGATATATTCGGAACCTGTTATGGCGGCGAAATCTGCCATATGTTCAGCCGTGAGAGCCTGGCTGAATCCTGAATGGTGTGCACCCCCGGCATAAATCCAGGCTGCTGCTGCAGTCCTGAGATCAGGGTAGGGTTTCCACAGCACGCTGGCGACAGGCAATCCTGGCATCGGCGGGCATTCAATGACCTCCATGGTATTGACTATAAGCCTGAAACGATCACCCATCTCTATCACAGAGGCAACAATAGCGCTGCCTGTTCCGGCTCTGAATATCAGGCGTGCAGGATCAGCCTTGCCGCCAATACCAAGAGGATGAACCTCAAGCACCGGCCTGCCGGCGGCAATAGTCGGGCATACCTCAAGCATATGGGCACCCAGGACAGCCATGTTACCCGGTTCAAGATGATATGTATAATCCTCCATGAATGATGTCCCTCCGTTGAGACCTTCGGCCATCACCTTCATTGAGCGCACCAGGGCTGCAGTCTTCCAGTCGCCCTCTGCTCCGAAGCCGTAGCCCTCGGCCATCAATCTCTGAACTGCCAGTCCGGGTAGCTGAACAAGACCGTGCAGATCCTCGAAAGTGGTGGTGAATGCTTTAAAACCGCCATTCTGAAGGAAAGTGCGCATACCCGCCTCAATGCGTGCCGCCTCTTTCAATGCCGGATTATCAAGGACCCTCGAAGATATCTCGTATTGGCTGCGATACACCTCTATCAGGTCACTGACCTGTTTGTCAGATACGCTGCTGACAACATCGGCAAGATCGCCGACGCCGTAACCATGGACTTCATAATCAAGCCTGCTCTGTGCGGATACTTTATTGCCTTCTGTCACCGCTACATCTCTCATATTATCACCGAAACGTGCAATCCTGAGCGAACGGGCATCGTGAGCAGCCATGGCTGCACGTGACCAGACCCCTATTGACATTAGTATCTCCTCATCCTGCCAGTGTCCCACAACAACCTTGCGCTCCATCCTGAGGTACGAGCAGATAAATCCGAATTCACGGTCACCGTGAGCTGCCTGATTTAGATTCATAAAATCCATGTCAATCTCTGACCAGGGAATATCACGGTTATATTGTGTATGAAAATGAAGCAGGGGTTTGTTTAACCTCCTGAGTCCTGAAATCCACATTTTGGCAGGTGAGAAGGTATGCATCCAGGCAATAAGCCCGGCACAGTCATCACTACTATTTGCCTCCTGACACAAATTAGTGATGGCATCTGCAGTAGTAAGCACAGGTTTGAAAACCACCTTTGCAGGAATATGTTCCGACTTGTCAAGAGCTGCAGCGATAACCAGGGAATCGGCTCTGACCTGCATCAGTGTCTCCTCCCCGTAAAGATGCTGGCTTCCGGTGAGGAACCACAATTCAGCTGTTCCGTTCTTCATCTCTCTGTTAATATCAAAGAATCCATATCTTTTATTAATTCCAGAAATAGGCATAGAAGGCTATGACGACAGCGATCACAAGGGCTGATGTAATTACATCCCATTTATTCCAGCTTGCCTTTGTGGCTGCTTTTTGTTCAGCTGTGGCCGACCCGAGATAGAGCCCCACTATCTTACGTTCATCAATCTTCGGGGTAAAGTAACTCACCATAATCATTGATACGATGCAGATGGCGAAGTTTATGATCTCATAATGCAGCCAGTTTGTTTCAACAAAGACCTGGTAAATCGTGCCGTCAGCGTTGAGCAATCCCTTGAAAACAGTTGCAAGCAGACGAAGCATTCCTATGGAGAAGCCTGTCAGAAGACCTGTGAGACCTGCAGCAGGAGTGACTCTTTTGGACAATACTCCGAGAAGGAAGGCTGCGGCTATTCCCGGGGCCAGTATTGACTGCACATCCTGCAGGTATGCATACAGAACCTTTCCTATCCCCTTCATCACGGGGATCCAGAGGATGCCCAGGATGACCACAACTACAGTGGCAATGCGTCCTACCCTTACCAGCTCACCCTCAGTTGCCTTCGGTTTGAATTTTGAATAGAAATCTATTGTAAAGAGAGCGGCCGAAGAGTTGAACAGCGATGCAAGGGAGCTCATCAGTGCTGCCAGAAGGCCACCGACAACCAGTCCCTTGAAACCAAGTGGCAGAAGCTCCTTCACGAGTGTCGAAAAGGCGGAGTCGGAATTGGCCAGGTGGATAACTCCCTGCTGGTTAAGCGCATAGGCAATCATGCCCGGAATAAGGAAAATAAAAACAGGTGTGAGTTTTAATGTAGCCCCGAAGATTGCTCCCCTGCGGGCCTGGGTCTCATCACGTCCGGAGAGAACACGCTGAACAATATACTGGTCAGTACACCAGTACCAGAAGCCGATAATGGCAGAGCCGAGTAATACACCTGTCCAGGGATAGGTGGGATCCTTGGGTGATCTGATGAGTTGTGTCATGGTGTCTCCGTATTCATTCACCGGTACTGCGCGGCAGATATGCATGAGCTCATCCCATCCCCCTACCTTGATAAGCCCTGCTATCAGCACGGCTATAGATCCCAGCAGGAGTACCGGCGTCTGGATGACCGATGTCCATAATACTGCCTTCATGCCACCAAGGGCTGTGTAAATACCTGTAATAACCACCAGGCCAATAGCACTGATCCAGAAGAAATCAATACCCCAAATAGACTCTATACCGAACACATCCTTGAAGACAACCCCCCCGGCATAGACTGTTACAGCTACCTTGGTAAGCACATAGCTAACCAGGGATATGATTGACAAAACCGATCTTGACTGTTTATTATATCTCCTTTCCAGGAATTCAGGCATGGTAAATACACCGCTCCTGGCATAAAACGGAACAAAAAGCCAGCCCAGCAACAGGATGAGCCAGCCATGCATCTCCCAGTGAGCCATGGCCATACCTGAGGATGCTCCTGCACCTGCAAGACCTACGAGGTGCTCAGACCCGATATTGGATGCAAAGATAGAGGCCCCAATGGCAACCCATGTGGCATCCCGGCCTGCAAGAAAATAGTCGCTTGACGTCTTGTCCTTTGAACGCATCGAAATGACAATAAATATTACCAGGGTCAGGACAAACGCACCCAGTACTACCCAATCAAGTGTTAACATGATTCTTACGGTGTTAGGTTAATTATTCTTTGAACAGAAATTCTATGAAAAGCCCACGCAACACCCTATACGCCACCCTTTTACTACTCTCAGGGCATATCCGCCACCACACCGGTCATCCTGCGCCGCAAGGAAAAATGCCCTCTTCCCTTTACTCCCGTCTTGATGCAATTTATGAAATTATTTAAATGTAATATATACACTTCTAGTTTTTTTTAATAAAAAACAGCTCTTTCATCTTTTCTTCATTTTCGATTGAATAGATTTGCTGTGAATCAGTTCAATAATCTGCCGGCAGAAGCGTGGGAAAAAAATTAAGAAGTACTTTCCGGCAGACATAAAAAGGATTAATTATGAAAACGAACATGAAGATTCTGCTGCTTACGACGGTGTTGATTATCTCTGCCGGTGCTCTTAAAGCACAGGAGGTAAATCAGAAAGCCGACACAACTGCTGTTAAGACACAGCAGATGGAGCAGACACAGAACCAGGAGCAAACGCAGACGCAAACACAAACCCAGACGCAGGCACAGAACCAGTCGGATGCCAACGGCGGATCGCAGAACGGAAATATGACTCAGGCCAGGGCGCAGAACCAGACAGGTAGCACAAGCGCCGTCAAAAAAGTCCAGAGTGCCAAGCCTGACTGGAGCAAGGCAAGGGGTGCCCGTCCGGCTTCAGTCGAACGTCCTTCCGGATCCAGGATACCCAAGGGTGCCGGAAGACCGGGTGGTGCAAAGGGGCCGGGCAGAAGGTAACAGGCGCTTAATACGGACATTATGAGGAAGATTATCTCACTGAAATTGGGAATAACCTGCGGTATTTTGCTGCAGGTTTTTAATACAGCAGCTTCTGCGCAGCAGGTTAATGACCAGGTAAGCGCTGCCGATACGGCTGCAGCTGCCGGGGAAGTTTCCGTCCATGCTCTCTACGCCGGAACAGGTTACGGAAGCAACATGATTTACATGGGTACCACCATGTCACAGGACCACTCCTTCGGGTACGCATCTGTTTCTTACGGTTTTAAGGACAAGTTATATCTTACAGCCACCGGATATACGATTAATGATTTTTCTCCATTCCTGGCATTCAACAGCCTTGGAATAAGTTTTGCGCATACCTTCAATTCATGGTTTGACATCAGCACCGGGCTTTCCCGCTACAATGTTGCAGAATCTCTCAGAGACACTCTCTTCAGCAACTTTACCTATGCTGATGCTACCCTGGGATTCGACTGGAGGATATTATATTCCAAGATCTCTTTGGGAGGCCTCTTCGCCGAAGGCGGCCAGTTGTATCTGCAAACCAGGCATTCCAGGTACTTTGAGACACCCTCCTTTGCCGGTGACAAGGCATTTTTCTCCTTTGATCCCTATGTAAATATCATATTTGGCAAGATGGTAAGCATCACAACTGCCAGCGGTACAACAACAACCGTATCGCCCGGGTACAAACCCTGGGGAAACAGTACGCAGGGGTCGACAGGCACCTATACCGAGACCTTCGGACCGATGGAGGTCGACTTTGGTATCCCGATAGCATTCAGTTATGACTTTTTCACCATCGAAGCTGAGCCGGGTTATGTCCTTCCGCTATACTCCGAGACAGGTACCACAGGGATGAAAGGATTTCTTTTTATGGTTAGCGCCTTCTTCAGGATTTTTTAACTTTGGGATATGAATGTTCTGATCGTTGAAGACGAAAAGAGTCTCGCAAGAGAGATTGCGCTGTATCTCAAGAAGGAGAATTTCCTTTGCGACCTGGCTCATACCGGCACAGATGCATCTGAAAAGATCGCCGTGAATCTTTATGATTTTGTTCTTCTCGACCTCGGGTTACCTGACTACAACGGTCTTGACCTCATCACTGAAGCAAAAAAAAATAATGTTGATGTTTCCTTCATTATAATTACGGCACGTGGTGCCATTGAAGACAGGGTAAAGGGACTTGACATAGGAGCTGATGACTATCTGCCCAAACCTTTTGCACTTGCCGAGTTGCATGCACGCATTATGGCAGTAGCGAGAAGGAAGTTTCAGATATCGTCACCCGACATTACCCTGGGAGAGTTCATCATGGCCACCCAGGCAAGAAAGATTATGCACCAGGGTATGGAAGTAGAGATCACCAAGAAAGAGTTTGATCTGCTTCACTACCTGGTGATCAACCAGAATAAGGTGCTGGCGCGTCATCAACTCTATGAGCATATCTGGGGAAATACTCTTGATGACCAGTATGACAGTAACTTTATTGACGTTCATATTAAGAATATACGCAAGAAGCTTAATGCCTGTGCTCCCACACCATGGCTCGAAACCGTCAGGGGCGTGGGTTACAGGATTACCACCGGCAACTGAAACAGTGACGGTAGCATGATGAAACGGACCTGTTTGCGAAAAACGGACACATTTATAAAAACAGCAGATAAGTAGTTCTATCCGAGAATTAATTATCGTATTTTATACGGATGAAATTACAGACAAAACTTGCCCTCTTCAGCCTGCTGTCCAAGCTTGTATTCTCCGCATTATTTATTGGCTTCCTCCCCCTGATAATTGAAAGAATCAATATACGCCAGACAGATAATGAGCTGATTAACAAAAGAGAAGATGTTATCAGCCTCATTTCGGAAGTTGGCATTGAGCCTTTTATCACATCTGATACTGCAGCCGGCTTCGGCAGTTATAATATACTTAAGGAAGAATTCATAAGCCTTGAAAGGATTGACCTTACGGAGGACTGGAACTTCATTGAGGTGACAAAGAGACTTATCGATGATGAAGCCATTGATTACAGGGTGCTCCACTATTCCCTGAAGATCAACGGGGAGACATATCTGCTCGAGATAGGCAAGAGCCTGGCAAGTATTACCTATACAGCCAGGAATATAAGCAATGTCATCCTGGTCTTTCTTGCCATCTTCATTGCTGTCACGCTGATCTCAGATCTGTTATATACAGCTCGTATTCTCCGTCCGCTAAGAGTGATCACCGGCAGGCTGAAGGAGACCAACTCCCCATCCTTTGCCGCTTCGGAACCTGTTGTAACCACAACAGAAGATTTCGTGAGGCTTGATCGTACCCTTCGTGACATGATGAAGAAAATTGAGGAACTGTTTCTCAAGGAGAAGGAGATAACGGTGAATATTTCTCATGAGCTGATGACTCCTGTCTCTGTTCTTCGCAGCAAGCTTGAGAACATGTTGCTTCAGGAAAATCTCGACCCCGCTATAGAGGCAGGGATAGAAGAGGCTCTCCGTACTCTTCACCGTCTCAAAACACTTGTCAATTCACTGTTGATGATAGCCCGCATCGAGAGCAGACAATATATAAAAGATGAGTCTGTCAATCTTCGTGAAGTTATCACCGAAGTTATCGACGAGCTGACTCCCATCGCCGATGATGCCGGGGTTGCTATCAGCGCCGAATGCAGGCATAGTTACACTCTTGACAAAGCCAACAAAACGCTTCTGTTCTCCATGTTCTATAATGTTGTCAATAATGCGCTGAAGCACACCCGGGCGGGGGGCACGATTACAATAAGAAGCATTGAGACGGATGGAAGGTTTGAAGTGTCGATCTGCGATACAGGAGAGGGCATGACACAGGAGCAGCTGGGGAAACTCTTTTCACGCTTCAGCACCAGGCTTGATCCCGGGGGTGACAATACCGGGATCGGGCTGGCCATAACCAAGTCGATAGCCGATTTTCACAACATTGCCATACGGGTATTATCAGAACCGGAAAAAGGAACGCAATTTTTTTTCTTTTTTTCTGAAAATTCATTATAGCTTCATTTACACGGAGTTATTTTTGATCTGTTATTTGATAATAAACCAAAAAAATCACTGTAATGAAAAAGGAAATTATTTTTAGCGCATTGGCACTTCTTATAAGTGTAGGAGTAGCAGCTCAGGATGCTGCACAGACCCAGACAAAGAGCAAAAAGCAGCTCAGGATTGAAGCTAAACAGCAGAAGATGGTTCAGGACCAGACCCAGACTGGTGATCCGATCATGACTCAGGCACAGACAAAGACTCAGACAAAAGCCCAGACCAGGACAAAGGCCCAGGTACAGGAGCAGGTACAGAGTGGCGATCCGATCATGACCCAGACTCAGGCCCAGACCCAGAATCATGGAGAAGTGGTAAGTGAGACAGCCAAACAGGCTCAGACACAGACCGGTGAGGGCAAAGGCGAGATGGTAAGGGAGCAGGCCAAGTTAAACAATGGTGAAGCCAAGAAGGCCATGAAGCAGGCCAAGACTGCAACTAAGAACAGTGGATCTGCCAAGAGCATCAGGACAAACCGTCCTGCTACCGTGAAAGGTACCGGCGCAGGCCGTAAGTAAACAATGAAAATCATAAGGCTGATGAAAGAGCCGGCGGAACAATCTGCCGGCTCTTTCATTTTACCTGGAATCAGTCGTCATATCTTTGATCTTTGCCCGCTTGCGATCATTTTCGTCAAGCATAATCTTTCTTATGCGCATTGACCTGGGAGTTACTTCAATATACTCATCCGCGGCGATATATTCCATGGCCTCCTCAAGAGAGAACCGTACCGGAGGAGAAAGCAGGGCCTTATCATCAGAGCCGGAAGCCCTCATGTTGGTCAGTTTCTTTGTTTTTATCACATTGACCACGATATCATCCTGACGCGTGTTCTCTCCTATTACCTGGCCCATATAGACCTCCTCCCCGGGAAAGATAAAGAACTCACCCCTGTCCTGCAGTTTGTCGATGGCATAGGCAACTGCCGTGCCGGTCTCCATGGCTATAAGGGAGCCATTACGTCTTATGGCCATCTCTCCCTTCCAGGGCTCATATGCATCAAAGCGGTGGGCCATGACAGCCTCCCCTTCGGTCACCGTCAGTACCTGATTTCTCAGTCCTATGATGCCCCGGGCAGGAATCCTGAAATCCATATGGGCACGATCATTCCTGACTTCAATGTTTATTATCTCCCCTTTGCGCTGTGTCACCTGGTCAATAACCTTTCCCGCGAAGATCTCAGGCACCTGTACCGTCAGCGCCTCTACAGGCTCATGTTTAACGCCATTGATCTCCTTAAGCAGCACTTTCGGCTGGCCTACCTGCAGCTCAAAACCTTCCCGGCGCATCGTCTCTATCAGGATTGAAAGGTGCAGGATGCCTCTCCCATATACTGTAAATTTATCCGCCGAGTCTGTCTCTTCCACTCTCATGGCAAGATTCTTCTCCGTCTCCCTGAAGAGTCTCTCCCGCAGTTGCCTTGAAGTGACCAGCTTTCCCTCCCGTCCAAAAAACGGAGAGTTGTTTGAGGCAAAGAGCATGCTCATGGTAGGCTCATCAACAAGCATAAGAGGCAGGGCTTCAGGCTCTTCGATGTCAGCTATCGTATCTCCGATATCAAAATCTTCCATGCCGAACACTGCACATATCTCTCCTGACCTGACCGGCTTTTTTGTCTTCTCCTTACCAAGACCTTCAAAGAGATAAACCTCTTTTACGGTATTGATCATGATTGAGCCGTCACGCTTGATAAGCGACACCTGGCTTCCCGGTACCAGGGTTCCCCGCTTTATCTTACCTACTGCTATACGACCCATGTATGACGAATAATCCAGCGACGATATTCTCATCTGCAGGGTCCCTTCGTTTATGGGTGCCGGGGGGATATGTCTTATAATTGTGTCAAGAAGATAACTGACATCACTGGCCGGAGTCATCCAGTCAGGGCCCATCCATCCCTGTTTCGACGATCCGTAAACCGTGGGAAAATCAAGCTGATCCTCGGTGGCATTCAGGCTGTGCATCAGGTCAAAGACACTTTCCTGAGTCTCCTCAGGCTTGCAGTTGGGCTTGTCAACCTTGTTGATGACGACTATCGGCTTCAGCCCTAACGCAAGTGCCTTTTGCAGCACAAATCGTGTCTGCGGCATCGGCCCTTCAAAAGCATCAACAATAAGCAGGACACCCTCTGCCATATTAAGCACACGTTCAACCTCACCTCCAAAATCGGAGTGCCCGGGTGTGTCTATGATGTTTATCTTGACGTTTCTGTAACGTACCGAAACGTTCTTTGAGAGTATGGTTATACCTCTTTCCCTTTCCAGGTCGTTGCTGTCAAGTATCAGATCTCCCATGTCCTGATTGTCACGAAACAGCTTTACCTGGTATAATATGCGATCTACTAGCGTAGTCTTGCCGTGGTCAACGTGAGCTATCACGGCAATATTTCTTATTTCTTCCGTATTGTTAATCATTTGGGCTGCAAAAGTAGAAAAAGAATTGTCATACAGGCATGTTTTAGCTCACTGTTTTTAATGTCAAAGACCACCGGCTGATGTCGTTGGAACAGGGTGACCCAACAAGGAATGGCCGGGTTGAATCATGCTGAGCGGTAATGCAGGGAGTACTGTCTCCCCCGGAAAAGAGGGTGACGGAACCTCCTTCCAGGAAACAATAACAACAGGTTCCTGAAAATAATCTGCTGACCGGGCATGCAATTTGTATCTGAGAAAATGTAATTTTGTTCACCATAAATAATAATCATTATCGTCATGAAAAAATTTTTCATTGCATTCTGCTTTCTGGGCGCAGCACTGATGCCTACATTCGCTCAGGACAAGAAGGCAGAAAGAGAAGCTGCTGCACTGGCAGCTTTTGAAAAAACGCTCGCCACAATTGAATCGAAGGATTTTGTAATCATTGTCGGTACATACCAGATAGGCGGTGTTTTTGAGACCAACAATGACAATTCCATCTTTCTGGCATATGAAAAGGAATATATCATACTGCAGGGAAACCTTATCACAGGCAACAACAACACCAACAAACTGATGGTGTCTGACTACAACCAGACTACTGACAAGAAGGGTAATATCAAGATCTCTATGCAGGCAAAGGGCAACCTTATCAACGCCAAGATTGAGATATCACTTAAGAAGAGCGCTGGCAAAATGGCTGACGTCATTATTACTCCTACAAGGGGGGATGTTAAGCGCTTTTCCGGAGAGGTAGTCCCCAGGGCTGAATCAAATTATTTCAGGAGACCCGGAGAGATTTAAGATACCCCCCGCTGAAGGAAAAGGGACTATCGAGGGTGTCAGACCAACGGACCGGAAGAAACGTTCAAAATAATGTGACCTCTACCGGCCCGTACGAATAAAAGACATGATAACGAGGCTGCCCGGGTAATGCCCGGCAGCCTTATTTTTTCTGCATGCAGACTGATGGTATTAACTGCCGGGGATACGGTATCTAAGGCTTCTGCCGGAGACCATAGTGACCGGCAAGAATCATCCTGAAAAGGCGTCCGGGTAATACCTTTTTCAACAAAACAGCCAGTTTCTGGTCAAAGGACCCGACTATATAACGCTGACGGGGATTAGCGCACTCTACGATCCTGGCAAGGGTTTTTGCAAGTAACGCCGGATCCCATCCTTTGCCTTCATCATGCTCAATAATTGCCAGCGACTTCTTGAACTGAGCAGCATATGGATCTTCCGGTCCTGACGGGGCCAGGTAACTCCTGCGGTTAAGTGAGTTATTTGTATGAAAGTCCCCGGGATTGATCACCACAACCCTGATATTAAATCCTGCCGTTTCCATCCTCAGGGCTTCGCTGAAACCCTCCACTGCAAACTTGGATGCGGAATAAAAACCCTGGAAAGGCAAACCCATCAAACCACCTATAGAGCTGATATTTATTATTCTGCCGCCGTTGTTTGACCTCATGACCGGCAACACCTCACGGGTAACATGAACCATACCAAGGAAGCTGGTCTCCATCTGGAGCCTCAGGAATTCTGAAGGGAGTGTCTCCACCGGGCCTCCGGTATGCATGCCAGCGTTATTTATCAGGACGTCAATCCTGCCCTCCTTTTCAACAACCGTCCTGACCGCCTCTCTTATAGATTTATGATCAGTGAGATCCATAATCAGCACATTTACGCCGGGGTCAGCCTGGATGCTTTTCCTTACTGTCCCATATACTGAATGTCCCATCTGAGACAGCAGTCTGGCGGTCTGTTTCCCGAAACCGGATGAAATGCCGGTTATCAGAACTACCTTTTTCATTGGTTCCTTGTCTCAGGCAAAATGCCTTGTTTGTCAGTTAACGATCCCGAGTGATTTAGCAGCCCTGGTTATCTTTTCAACGGATATGTCAACCTGTTCTTTGGTATGGGTTGCCATCAGCGAATAACGTATCAGTGAATCATTCTTAGGCACTGCAGGAGATACAACAGGATTCACAAAAATCCCGTCAGCCAGCAGATGATGAGTCAGAGTCAGTGCCTTGATGCTGTCACGGATAAAAAGAGGAATAATTGGTGTCTCCGACTTGCCGGTATCAAAGCCCATCTCTTTGAAACATTTCAGGGCATAGTTGGTAACATCCCACAGATGCGCTGTCCTCTCAGGTTCACTGACCATAATATCAATGGCAGCGAGTACAGATGCGGCAGAAGCGGGAGTCATGCTGGCGCTGAATATCAGTGACCTTGAGTTGTGCTTAAGATAGTTGATTGTATCCTTGTCCGAGGCTATAAAACCGCCAAGAGAGGCAAGTGATTTGGAAAAGGTGCCCATAATAAGGTCAACCTTGTCGGTGAGGCCGAAATGTGAGGCAGTGCCTGAGCCGTTTATCCCCAGGACACCTGTTGAATGTGCATCGTCAATCATTACCGACGCATCATATTTCTCAGCAAGCGCTATTATCTCCGGGAGTTTCACAATATCACCTTCCATTGAGAAAATACCGTCAGCAACGATCAGTTTTATTGTATCAGGGGGACACTGTTTAAGCTTCCTCTCAAGATCCTGCATATCATTATGATCATACTTCCTTACAGTTGAAAATGAAAGCCTGCTCCCCTCAATGATAGAAGCATGATCCAGATCATCAAGCAGTATAGTATCACGTCTGCCTGTAAGGACAGATACCACACCCAGGTTTACCTGGAAGCCGGTGCTGTAGCACAGGGCCTCCTCCTTGCCTGCCATTTCGGCTATTCTCTCTTCCAGCTTGTTGTGAAGATCAAGCGTACCATTCAGGAACCTTGATCCGGCGCATCCTGTGCCGTATTTATCAATAGCCTGCTTGGCAGCTTCAATGATTTTTGGATGATTTGTAAGTCCCAGGTAACTGTTGGAGCCAAACATAAGTACTTTCTTCCCATTTATTGTCACAACAGTGTCCTGGTCGGACTCAATTGCCCTGAAATAGGGATAGATACCTGCCTGCATAATCTGCTGCGGAAGGTCATACTTTGAGAAGGTGGACTGGAGTTTTCTCATAGTTGTAATTAATTAAGAAATCCCGCGAATTTAAGAATTTTGTTATCATACATTATTGTTGGGATACCATTTATGATACAGAATTATCTCTCTAAGGTACAGAATACGAATTTATGCTTATAAAAAAAAACATAATGATCGACATATTTGCCTGGTTAACTTGATTAAACATAACGCAAATATTTATTAACAACCAGGAAAACATGGCAGAAAATAAAGAAACTCCGGCCCGTAAGCGATTTGTTATAGGACAGGATTGGGCATCAGTGGTTACAGGTTTTATTCTGATACTTTTTGTGGTTATTGCCGGCTACACTGTCGGAACCCCTTCTTTCGGGGGCAAAGCAGGATGGAGCGGCGATCAGGATATCCCCGGGATACTGGGGTCATCGTCACTATGGCTGTCGGCCCTCTCAACCTTTCTGGTATTTGGAGTCATCTCCCTTTTAGGGATGATCCTCAGCGGTGAGACGGTGAAAAAATATCTTACCGGCTTTCTCTCTTTATACCTGCTTGCCATTCTTGCACAATTTATTTCATCTTATGCCGGGTTCAAGAACCTGGGACTTGAGACCGTTCTTTTCTCACTTCTTATAGGCCTGATTATAGGCAATGTGTTCAGGTTACCCGGATGGCTCAGGGCAGGAGTGCAGACAGAGCTATATGTAAAGATAGGACTGGTGCTCCTGGGAGCAACAATACTTTTCAAGGATATTCTTTCAGCCGGTTCTTTTGGCCTGATCCAGGCTGTGATCGTTGTTACCGTGGTGTGGTATTTTGCGTTCTGGATATCACGTAAAATGAAGGTGGACGATGAATTCTCTACAATGCTCGCAAGCGCTGTGTCAATTTGCGGCGTCTCAGCTGCAATTGCCACTGCCGGTGCTATAAACGGAGACAAGAAGAAGCTGTCATTCATCATCTCCCTGGTACTCATAATAGCCATCCCCATGATGATCTTCCTTCCTATCATTGCAAAATGGATGGGTCTCTCCGAGATAGTCACAGGAGCGTGGCTGGGCGGAACCATAGACACCACCGGTGCAGTTGTAGCCGCAGGTACCATAGCGGGTGAGACCGGGCTCAAATATGCAACGATAGTTAAGTTCTCACAGAATGTACTTCTGGGTCTGGCGGCATTTGCTATATCAATCTTCTGGGCGTACAGAAGCAGAGGCAAGAATGAAAAGGGCAAGCATGTCCCGGCCAGCATCATCTGGGAACGGTTCCCGAAATTTGTTCTCGGCTTCATCCTCGCATCGATTGTTTTCTCGTTTATCCTGAGCCCGGAGACAGCTCATTCATCAGGGAAGGTCATCAAGTCATTCAGCACTTTCTGGTTCAACCTGGCGTTTATCAGCATAGGACTGGAGACACGTTTCGCCGATTTCCGGCACATGGAAAGCAAAAAGCCATTCTACAGCTTCCTGATAGCCCAGACATTCAATATATTCTTTACTCTCGGGGTCTCGTACCTGCTCTTTCAGCTTTTAGGTCCGAAATAGTTGTATCGTCATGAGATTGTCCGCCTGCTTTATTGTCTTTGCTATTATGCTGACAGGAACACTGTCAGGGCAGCCAGGCAAGAGAAAGGTTAAAATCGTAATCAGAACAGAGGCCGGTGACATGTATGCCCGCATTGATCTTAAAAGGGCACCGGTAACCTCTTTAAACTTTCTTCGTTATATCGATGCTCATCTGTTCGACAGCACCTGCTTCTACAGGGTTGTCAGGGAAGATAACCAGCCTGATGATTCTGTATTGATCGAGGTCATCCAGGGAGGCCGCTTTGATGAAGAGGACAACGGTTTCGACCCTGTAGCTCACGAAACGACGGCAATGACAGGCATTAAGCACAG
>QKGI01000070.1 GCA_003250475.1 Bacteroidota bacterium
GGATGAACACCAAATGTTTTCTGTCCGGAACCGCATCAAAACAGGCAGGGAAGATATGGCTTCACCGGGAGATTTAACTCAGAAAATTTCGCATGAAACCAACACTTGCCGGCACACAAAAATCGGATATGACTTCGGGCTGCTTGGAGGTTTCGTTTACAACAGATATAAATTATTAAATGATGAAAAGGACTATTATCATTACCTCGGTTGTTATTGTGCTGGCGATAATTGCCATGATCGTTATCAGCAAGCTGTCAGGTAAGGAAGATTTGAGCACCCTGTTTGCTGAAGTTAACCAGGGAGACTTTGAGATAGTTGTAACAACGACCGGTGAGCTTCAGGCAGAGGTGTCCACTGACATCAAGGGACCTGAGATGCTTAGCAGCCGGAACATGAGGTTCGGAGGCATCAAGATACAGGATCTCATTCCCGAAGGAACGGAGGTTAAGGCAGGTGACTATGTGGCCACCCTTGACCGTTCAAGTGTTGATAATTCTCTTAAAGATGAACTTGACAGGCAGGAATCCATTGAAACGGAACTTCTTAAGAAGAAGCTTGACACCACCATTACCCTTGGCAACCTGAGAGATGACCTGGTTAACCTGAAGTTCAACATGGAGGAGGCGGAGATCACATTGGAGCAGTCGAAATATGAACCTCCCACAACGATAAGGCAGGCAAGGATAGCTCTCGATAAAGCACAGAGAGCCTTTGAGCAGTCGCTCAGTAACTATGACCTCAAGGTACAGCAAGCCAGGGCTGATATTAAGGATATAGAACTTCAGCTGGCTAAACAGCAGAGAAAAGTGGCTGAGATGCAGGAGATAATACAAAACTTTGTCATCAGGGCCCCGTCTGATGGGATGGTGATTTACAAGAGAGAATGGGGCGGTGCCAAGCGTAAGGTCGGTTCCGAGATCAGTCCCTGGGACCCGGTAGTGGCAACCCTTCCTGACCTTACTGCAATGATCTCCAAGACCTATGTTAATGAGATTGATGTAAGCAAGGTAAAACCGGGACAGAAGGTGAGGATCTCCGTTGACGCCTTCCCTGAGAAATCCTATACGGGTGTTGTGACAAGCGTGGCAAACATAGGGGAACAGCTCCCAAACACCGATGCCAAGGTGTTCGAGGTGATAATCAACGTGGATGGGTCTGACCCGATACTGAGGCCTTCGATGACCACCGGAAACCAGATTGTGACACAGACATTCACAGATGTGATTTATATTCCACTGGAAACAGTCTTTGCCGGTAGTGACAGTATCCCCTTCGTATACAGGAAAGACGGTGTGCGTCAGGTGGTTGTCCTTGGCGAATCCAACGAGAACGATGTGATTGTTGAGCAGGGGTTAACCAAAGGAGAGAAGCTGTACCTCTCCATACCGGAAAATGGAGAAAATTTTAAGATCCATGGAGAGGATCTTATTGCGGTCATCAAAGAGCGCAAACAACTTAAGGAGCAGGAAGAGGCAAAAAGACAGCAGAACGGTAACTCGCGTGGTTTAAAGATACCCGCTAACATGACCCCCGAGCAGATGCGTGAGTACATGCAGAATCTTACTCCTGAACAACGTGAGGAGATTCGCCAGATGAGAGGCTCCGGCGGACCGGGTACAGGTCAGAGAAGACCAGGCGGATCCATGCCTGATACGGCTGCAAAACAGCAGCAGGTGGTAATCCGCAGGCAATAAGACCAGATGCAGTTCACAGAGAAGCAATAAACGAATAATTGATATGTTCAAGAGATACGGCCACGATATACGCATAGCTTTTGAGTCGATAATGTCGAACAAACTCAAATCTATACTTACCGCACTGGGTATCATATTCGGTGTGGCAGCGGTCATCAGTATGCTGGCAATAGGCAAAGGAGCTCAGAAGGAGATACTTGATCAGATCAAAATGGTCGGGGTCAACAATATACTCATCAGTCCTATTGTGCAGGAGAAAGACGCTTCAGCAGACGAGGGAGAGAAACAGCTTAATAAATTCTCACGCGGCCTCACTCTTCTCGATGTTGAATCAATCCAAAGCACCATCCCCGCAGTCAAGAGGATAAGCCCGGAGATCTCATTTAACTCGACCATAGTTCTGAACGGCATGAGATATACTGCAAAGCTTGTAGGCGTCTCAAACGACTACTTCGAACTGTATAACCTGCCTCTGGCTCAGGGTATGTTCTTTAACGATTACCAGGAGGAGTACGGGATACAGGTCTGTATCATCGGAGCCAATATCAGGGCAAAGTTCTTTAGCCAGGTCGATCCCATAGGACAGTACCTGAAGTTTGACAACGTCTGGCTGAAGGTTATCGGAGTGCTTGACAAGACCATTGTTTCACTTACAGGTTTTGAGGAGCAGGGAGTAAATGTGTACAATGATAATGTCTATATCCCTATCAAAACAATGCTCCTTCGTTACCAGAACAGGGCACTTGTTAACACCAAACTTGCCTCTGAGGCAACCTCTTTACAGATATTCGGAGGCCACCACAGCGCAAGGGTGGTCGTCAGCAGCTCCGATGCATCTTCAACAGAGACCAATTATAACCAGCTTGACAAGATCGTGGTTCAGGTGAATGAGACGGAGCAGCTTACTCCTACAACAGAGGTGCTCAGCAGGATGATGCTCAGGAGACATTCAGGAGTGAAAGACTTTGAAATAACCGTCCCGGAACTGTTGCTGAAACAGCAACAGAGAACCAAGGATATTTTCAATATCGTATTGGGAGCCATTGCAAGTATTTCGCTCATTGTTGGAGGTATAGGCATTATGAACATCATGTTCGCCTCGGTGATGGAGAGGATCAAGGAGATCGGAACAAGAATGGCTATCGGAGCCAAGAAGATGGATATTGTCGTTCAGTTCCTTTCAGAGGCCGTGCTTATAAGTGTCTCCGGAGGTTTCATCGGTATTTTCCTTGGAATAATCCTGGCTGTGCTGATACAGAAAATAGCGGGTATAACTACTATCGTTTCACTCTTCTCAGTAGTGGTGGCCTTTGGCGTCTCGGCTGCAGTAGGAGTCATTTTCGGATATTCACCTGCAAAGAGGGCTTCCGAAAGAGATCCGATAGAATCACTGCGTTATGAATAGTATTCTCCCAGGTAAAACCATGTCCCCGGGCACCTGCACTGGCCATACCAAAAATTTTAATCATGGGGGTTTTATCACACCTTATCAATCAATTGTAAAATGATGAATAGGATTAAAGCACTTTCATTTTTTGTTCTGCTGTCAGCACTAACCGTATTTCCGGCGTTTGCGCAGGAGGTGAAACGCCTCACTCTTGATGAGGTTGTCAGTCTCGCCGCGGAGCAGTCGCCCAACGCACTGATTGCCAAACACAGATTCCGTGCGAGCTACTGGCAGTACAGGACCTTTGTTGCCGAATACCGGCCTGCCCTGACACTGACGGGCAACCTGCCGGACTACAGCACTGCATACAGCAGGGTGTGGAACTCGGTGACGCAGCAGTGGGACTATGCATCCACAAACGTGCTTCAGATGACGAGCTCGCTGGCGCTGGCTCAGAATATAGGACTGACTGGCGGCTCAATATCTCTCTACTCGGATATAACCTATGAGAATAATTTTGAGCTGGATGCCAAGAAATATATTACCTCTCCACTGAACATCAGGCTGACACAGCCTCTTTTCAGGTACAATGAGCTGCGCTGGCAGAAGAAGATTGAACCGCTCAAGTATGAGGAGGCGCGCAAGACCTACCTCAGTGATGTCGAGAGCGTTCATATGATGGCAGTACAGTATTTCTTCAACCTGGCACTGGCACAGATCAACAGGGAGATAGCAGAGACCAACATGCAGAATGCCGACACCCTGTACCAGATCGCCAAAGGACGTTACAACCTGGGCACCATCGCTGAAGATGAGTTACTGCAGATGGAGCTCTCCTATCTTAATGCCGGTACGGCTATCAATGAGTCTGAAATAAACCTTCGTGACAGGGAGCTTAAGCTCAGGTCTTTCCTGGGCTTCAACCAGAGTGTGAGGCTGGAGCTCCTCATCCCGAATGAAATACCCGACCTTACCGTCGATGTGAGAGAGGTCCTGAAACTGGCCGAGGCTAACAACCCAGACCTCATCGCTCTTGACAGGCAACTGATGGAAGCCGAAAGTTCTGTTGCCCAGGCAAAGGCAGAAAAAGGACTCAATGCCAACCTGACTGCCTCATACGGTCTCCGTGATCAGGACCCGCTCCTGAACATGGCGTATGAGAATCCAAACAAGCAGCAGACGATCAGGGTGGGCTTTACACTGCCTATACTTGACTGGGGCCAGGGCAGGGGGCGTTATAAGATGGCGCAATCAAGCGAGGAGCTGACACGCGTGCAGGCAGAACAGTCGCGCGTCGATTTCGAGCAGAGTCTTCTGCTTGACGTACAGCAGTTTAACCTCCAGGATGACCAGGTAAAGATAGCCGCAAAGTCGGACACCGTCGCCGCAAAGATGTTTGAGGTGACAAAACAGAGGTTCCTTATCGGCAAGATAGACGTACTCGAGCTGAACAATGCAGATACCAAGAAGGACCAGAATAAACGTAACTACATACAGGCGCTGAACAACTACTGGACATATTTCTACAATATCAGGTCACTGGCGCTTTACGATTTCATCAACCGAAAACCCCTGGAGACCGACTACGAAAAACTGGTCGAATAATCCTGAAAATAATATTAATGACTGCCGGCACATGCCGGCAGTTTTGCTTCGTAATCATATGCTTTCAGAAAATAAAGTTATATATTTGCGCCTCGTAATAATTTGAGCAAATCATACACAAAAGTTAATTTTAAAAGAGTATACAGATGCAGAATAAAGGATTAATCTCGACTCTGGCAATAGCCCTGGCCCTTGTTTGCATTTACCAGCTCTCTTTCACCGTTGCGTCATACAAGGTCAAGAAAGAAGCCAGGGAATATGCAGGAGGAGACCTGAACAAAGAGGTGGCCTATATTGATTCAGTCGCTTCCTTGCCTCAGGATCAGTGGAGCTTCCTTGGCAATACCTATAAGGAGGTACAGTCAAAAGAGCTCAACATGGGTCTTGACCTCAAGGGAGGGATGAACGTAGTGCTCGAGATCTCGGTTGAGGATATCATCAGGGCTCTCTCTGACTATAGTACAGACAAGACCTTCAATGAAGCTATCGCACTTGCAAAAAAGAAACAGTTATCGGCTGGCAATGAAGACTTCATCTCCCTTTTTGTCCGCTCGTTTGAGGAGATTGACCCTAATGCCCGTCTGGCAGCTGTCTTCGGTACCGTGGAGCTGAAAGACCGCATCAACTTTAACTCTACCAACGCTGATGTGCAGAAGGTCCTGGAGACCGAGACAAACTCAGCAATAGACAACGCTTTCAACGTACTCAGGAACAGGATTGACCGGTTCGGGGTTGTTCAGCCCAACATCTCTCATCTGCAGCCTCGTGGCCGCATCCTCGTTGAGCTGCCTGGTGTCAAGGACCCTCAGAGGGTGCGCGACCTCCTGCAGGGAACAGCTAACCTGGAGTTCTGGGAGACTTATGAGAACTCGGAGGTGATAGGTTACCTGATGCAGGCCAACGAATATCTCAGGTCTATCATGCCGGCACAAACAGTGACTGCTGACACTGAAACCGTCACTGCCGACACTGACACCGTCACTGCTGCCAGGGATACAACCGGCGCTGAAGACAGGTCACTTCTTGACATGGTCAGCAGTGACACTACCATAACCCCGGAGGCATCTTCACTGGAGGAGTTCACACGGCAGAACCCGTTGTTCGGTCTGCTGAGACCTAACGTGACACAGGACGGGCAGCCGGTACCGGGATGCCTGGTAGGCTTTGCTGCCGGGAAAGATACGGCAAGGGTCAACCGCTATCTTGACATGAACCAGGTGAAGGCGCTCTTCCCCAGGGAACTCAAGTTCTACTGGAGCCAGAATCCATACAAGTATGATGACACTAACACATTGTACGAACTGCATGCTATCAAAATCACCACTCGTGACGGTCGTGCACCGCTGACCGGTGATGTGGTAACAGGCGCCCGTCCTTCGACAGGCGTTACCGGTTCGGATATAAAGGTCGACTTCTCAATGAATGGCGAAGGAGCCAAGATCTGGCAGAGAATGACCCGTGACAACATAGGCCGCTGCGTTGCGGTGGTACTCGATGATTACGTCAGATCATATCCTCGTGTCCAGAATGAGATAGCAGGAGGTAATACAGAGATAACAGGCGACTTCACACTTGAGGAGGCAGAGGACCTGGCAAACATACTGAAGTCAGGAAAAATGCCGGCCCCGGCACGTATCATTCAGGATACCGTCGTTGGTCCTTCACTTGGCAAAGCGGCCATAAACGACGGCCTGAAGTCCTTCATAATAGCATTTATCGTGGTGCTTATTTATATGGTCTTCTATTACAGCCGCTCAGCCGGACTTGTTGCTGACGTGGCTATGACGGTCAACCTCTTCTTCATGATGGGCGTCCTGGTGTCACTGAATGCAGTACTTACACTGCCAGGTATCGCGGGTATTGTGCTGACGATAGGTATGTCCGTCGATGCCAACGTGCTGATATTTGAACGAATAAAAGAGGAGCTGCGAAGCGGTAAAGGGGTGAAACAGGCTATAGCCGACGGTTACAAGGGAGCTTCGTCGGCCATCATAGACAGTAACCTTACGACACTGATCACAGGTATTATACTTTACTACTTTGGAACAGGTCCTATAAAGGGATTTGCATCAACACTGGTAATAGGTATTATCACTTCACTCTTCAGCGCCGTTCTGCTGTCACGACTTGTCTACGAAGCCCTTCTCAAGAGGAACGTAAACCTTAAATTCTATGCCCCCCATACCAAGAACTTCCTGACACATACCAAGATTGACTTTGTCCGCCTCAGGAAATACGGATATATCTTCTCAATCACTCTTACGCTGGTAAGTATTATCGCGCTTTCAACCAAGGGACTGAGCAGAGGTATCGACTTCACCGGCGGTCGTAACTATGTTGTGAAGTTCGAACAGCCGGTCAGCACAACACAGGTTTCCCAGTTACTTGCTGATGACCTTGAAGGTGCACCGATAGTTGTTACTTTCGGTTCGGATAACCAGGTTAAAATAAGTACCAAGTACAAGGTTGACGACCCCGCAGCTACAGATGAGGTTAACGACCTTATCTATAATGGCCTGCAGGAGCTTATACCGGGTGTCGATAAGGACACATTTATAAATGAGTATATAGTCAGCTCGGAGACAGTAGGTCCGACAATAGCGCGCGACCAGTCAACAAGAGCTATCTGGGTAATCATACTTGCCATCACAGGTATGTCAATATATATCATCCTGAGATTCAGAAAGTGGCAGTATGGTATAGGAGCCCTCGTCACGCTGGCACACGACGTAATAATCGTTCTTGGTATCTACTCTATACTACAGGGTATCATGCCATTCTCAATGGATATCGACCAGGCATTTATTGCGGCTATCCTGACTGTCGTGGGGTACTCGATTAACGACACGGTGGTTATATATGACAGGATCAGGGAGTACCTGCCTCTGTACCGGAAGAGACCAAGAAAAGAGGTGTTCAATATGGCACTCAACAGCACCCTGGCACGAACCCTGAATACAAGTATGACCACTCTATTCGTGCTTGTTGTCATATTTGTTTTCGGAGGTGAGGTCATCAGAGGCTTTATCTTCGCCCTGTTGTTCGGTATCGCCTTCGGAACATACTCGTCGCTGTTCATCTCTACTCCTGTTCTTTACGAGACTACGAAGAAGAAAGGAGAGAGTTCGGATACCCAGGCTGCTGAGCCTGACAAGAAAAAAATAGCCGGTTAATGGCTCTTGCGCTGAGGCTGCCCCGATAGGCAGCCTCAGTCATTTAATATGTGTCCGCTCTTATTTTTCTGCTATTCTTTAGTAACTTTGCCGGGCAGTTAAAGATGCCGTATGGGAATAATGCTTTTCATAAGCGGACAGGAGATAGTCATTATAGTGATTGTTGTGCTCATCCTCTTTGGTGCTGACAAGTTGCCGGAGATAGCCCGTACAATGGGTAAAGGGATGCGGGAGGTAAGGAAAGCCACTGACGAAATCAAAAGGGAGTTCGATGAGAGTACACAGGATATACGTAATGATATCAATGATGTGACAAGTACAGTACGGAAAGACATCAACGATGTGACCGAGAGCGTGCGCAAAGACTTTGAGGAGGCCGCATCACCCATTTCTGATGAGATAAACAAGACTGCAAAGGACATTAATAACCATGTCGGATGATCAAGACTACCGGTATCCTGAAATCATACGGTGATCTGAAGGTGCTCAAGGGCATTGACCTCGAGGTGAGGGAGAGTGAGGTTGTCACCATCGTTGGCGCCAGTGGTGCAGGCAAGACAACCCTTCTGCAGATCATCGGTACTCTTGACAGACCTGATGCCGGGACGGTTCTTTATAACGACCAGGATGTAGGTCTCCTGTCCCAGCGCTCACTGGCAGCCTTCAGAAACAGGAACATCGGCTTTGTCTTCCAGTTCCACCAGTTGCTTCCCGAGTTCACCGCTCTCGAGAACGTCAGTATACCGGCCCTGATAGCCGGCAAATCGCGGACAGAGGCCGGGGATAAAGCATCGGAACTGTTGTCATTCCTTGGAATGGGCGACAGGCTTGACCATAAACCGTCACAGCTCAGTGGCGGTGAGCAGCAGCGTGTAGCCGTGGCGCGTGCAATAGTAAACAGTCCAGCACTGATACTCGCCGACGAACCGTCCGGCAACCTGGATACCGAGAACAAAAAAGAGCTTCATAACCTGTTCTTCAGGCTGCGCGACACATTCGGCCATACATTCATCATTGTGACACATGATCCTTAGCCGGCTTCAATGTCAGACAGGACTATCAGGATAAAGGACTGACTGATCACTCAATGATTCCAGGGAACAAGCCAGTCATCCTGAACAGGAAGGAGCTTAAGGAGTTCCTCGACC
>QKGI01000025.1 GCA_003250475.1 Bacteroidota bacterium
AAAAGTAGTATTATGCTAACAGTCAGCGCCTTGTTTTTCATGTTATTCAGATTCAAGATTTGTGCAAATATAAAACAAAAAAAAAGGTGAGTTATTGTGTTGTCTTACAAAATGATGATACGTCCCGTGGCAGAGCATTTTTCTCCTCCGGAAGTAACTGCTTCAACTCTCCACAGATAGAGCCCCCGTGCAACCCTCCCTCCGTTTTCATCGCAGCCGTCCCAGGGTATGTCCGGTAATGCATACCCTGTACTGTTAACATGGTCTCTGATAACACGTACTGCCCTCCCGTCAGTGCTGAAGACAGTTATTGTGATATCAATCTCTGTGCCGGGTCTGTTGTGCCCGGCAGTGAACCGGGTCGTTTCTGATACCGGGTTGGGGAAGGCCAGGAGGTCAGTCAGGCGGAATGTGCCGCTGGTCTCAACAACGAACCTGAGTGTGGCGACGGAAGGATTGTTCAGGTTATCCCATGCTCTCAGCGAGATAGTGTGCTCACCCTTATCAGCGATCACCATCGGGTAGATC
The DNA here is from genome assembly GCA_003250475.1 of Bacteroidota bacterium. GTDB lineage: Bacteria > Bacteroidota > Bacteroidia > Bacteroidales > VadinHA17 > SR-FBR-E99. The sequence goes on from QKGI01000025.1 coordinate 529, forward strand.
AGGCTTCCGCTGCTGTGCACCCCTATGTCTGCACGGAAAAGAGTGTTGAGTACCACGGCGTCTGACATGTCATCATCAAGCCAGACAATAATGTCATGTCCTATACCGGTGCCCGTGGCGTTGATGCCTGTCGGGTCGCTCAGCAGCGCCAGCAAAACGGGTGACGTGTCGGTGACACCTCCGTCATTGAAGAGCGTGTCATTCATGAATAACCTGATAACAGGACCTTCACTGTCATTCACATAGTTATCGGAGAATCCTCCCACTGTTATTCCACTGAAGCTACCGTTCATATTAACTGTCCCGTCAGACGCATAGTAATTTATTTTCCCGCTTCCGAACGAATAGTTTATATCAAGGGGCACAATGAACGAGAACCGGAAAGTACCTCCGGAAACCGTTGTTGATCCCCTGAAGATCATGTTGCCTTCAACCGGGAAGGTCATGGTTGAGCCGCCGTCGTTTGCCAGCGTCGTGACATGACCGGGCTTGTCAAAGACGAATGGCTCCACAGTACCGTCGAACCCTGTCAGCAGGTTACCCTCATTATCCTCTATATGACCACTGATGGTTACCAGCGACAAGGCCTTCAGTGTGTCTGTGGCGTACCCGACGGAGACACCATTGATGCTGTCGGTCACTACCCTGCCTTCAACGGGCCACGCCAGTCTCAGGGCAGGGTCTCCCAGTAGAAGGAAGTTACGCTTGTTCATCCCTGTCCCTGAATTGATCTTGGCCAGCCTGATGATGTCACCCAGTCTCATCGCACGGCCGTCACCGGCAGTGCGGAAGGCCTGATCATAAATATTCCTGTTAAGGGTGTAGTTGGGAGCCGAATAGACCACCCTGGTAGTACTCATCAGGGCAATGCCGCCCCCTTCAGGGTTGAGAAGTACCATCTCCCCGGCCGACGTCCTGGCAGATATCTCTCCTGTTGCCTGGTTGATGTCCACATCGTCAAACCTGGAGAATTCACATGTGGCGGTTATAAAGAGAGGAAGCATGGTTTCGTTCCTCCAGGAATTTATGTTATCGGTTCTTATGACTCTCTCATGTGCGAGACCTGTCTCGTTGCCGTGCCCTACATAGTTCATTATGAGGCAGCCGGCCGCCATACGGTCGTCAATGGCTTTGGCTGCATCGGGGTATGAGCTGCCGGTGATGGTTGTCTCCTGCCTGTAGGCATCAAGGTATATCTTCTGGGTCGTCAACGGAGGAGCGGCAGCGGAGGCTGTCTCAGACAGACCCTCAGCATCCATCATATGGAGGTTCGAATCTTCGTCATCGGCCACCAGGCACAGTATGTCGCGCCACGACCCCTGCGACGATCCACTGAGGTATGCCGCTATCTTTCTTACCATGATGCCGGCCGAGACAGTATCTGATGCAGGCAGGCGCCCTATTCCGACATCCAGGTACCCGTCAGCCTCGCCTTCACCCTCGTCAAGGAGGCCGAAGAAATCATCAGAGGTGAATGAGAGAACCCCTATGTGCGAGTTGACGGACTGCCAGGTAGGAAGATACGCGTTATTCATCGGTGCCGGCGTTTTATTCTCGTAGGATCCGTCACCGAAGAGCAGCAGGTACCTGAGCGGGGAGCCTGCAGTGCTGCCCCTCTCATAAATCATCTTAATGAAGTTTCTTATAGCAGCGGCATCGGGTATGCCTCCGGAAAACTCATTGTATACCTGTCCGGGCGTTACTATGATTGAAGTTGTTCCGTCATCTGCCAGGTGTATCTCTGCAACCTTCCCGGCATAATCTTCAAAAAGCGGATGCGTGACGATTATCATGTCAGCCCTGTCAAGCCCGTGAAGGTTCTGGTTCGCGACAGCCATGTAAGTATTCAACGGCTGCCTGATATTGTCTGTCGTAAATGCTATAAACTTTCGGAGACTGTCAGTATCAGCCGTGAACAAGGTGTTGCCCGAAACGGAAGAGGTCTGGATTGCCTTCGGAGAGAACGGGTCAGTGACATCCCACACCATTAACGAGGCAGATCCTGTTATTGTAAAGAGGGTGGTATTCAATGGCCCAACGGAATGGCTGTCACTTATAAACAGCTGGCTGTTACGGTAAATAAGCCTGGCCCTGGCCATATAATCGACATAATCAATATATCCCGTTGCAGCCAGGTTGCCGCCGGTCTGCAGGGTAAGACTGAAGCCAGGTGCAGACGAGGCAGGAAAACATGAATCGGTGACCTCTGTTATTGATGCATAGATGCCATTGATGTCAGTCATGCTGACAGGTGCGACGCTTATCGTTCGGAGTTCCTCGGTCCCCTGCCTGAAGATGAATGAGACACCTGTGTCAGACCGTCCCAGGACCCTTAACCGGTATTTTATCCTCTCGGTAACTATCAGGTCGTTAAATGGCTGACCAACATTGTTCTGTGTCCCTGGCACTACCTGCTGGTACCATTCTCTCCCTGAACGGATAAGATTAACATCTTCATGTTCATGGCGATACATTACATCTGTGGCAGATGAGGTGTTGTTGTGAGGTGCTGCCGGCACTGTCTCCGTCACCACCAGGTCAGGGCCACCGGGAGCTGAGGTGAGGAAATACCATGCTGTGTCGGAATAACAATGTCTCAGAAAGTCATAACTGCCTGTACTTTTGTCATATATCTGCCTGTGTGTTCCTTCGGCATAGAACAGAAGATAGTCACCCTCATTGAAGATACCGTCGGAGCCTTTTTCAGGCCTGACAGCGATCCTCCGGAGATCGTCGGGAGCGCTGCCGTCGTTATAAAAAGAGAGCTGGCCGGTGTTGTTGCCATAAAGCACTGCATTTGCCGGGTCTGTGATACCCATCTCCTTCAGACGCGAGTAATCAAGCCTGTAAATGCCATCTTCCGTAACTGCAAACTTCACCCACTTTCCTGTACCCAGTACCGAACCGGGAGCATAGTCCTGTGAAAAGGCTGCCATGGCCCTGAGCAGGATGATGACGGAAATGAGGAGGCTTTTCAGTTTCATCATAGCAAAGATAGTCAAGTACGTTATCTTTATCCTCTGAATGACTATGTCAGTAACAAAATATTACATGATCCGGTTCGTTGATATTGCTGTGGCATGATCATGAGGCTCAGATACAGGATTCTTATTGCGGGATTGGTCTTTTCTGCTGTTGCCGTCAACGGCCAGGATACCTGGTATGGGTCGGTATCTGGCATGCAGCTGATGTATAACCCCGCCTGGTCAGGTACTTCCGGAGCCTCCGCACTGAATATCTCCGCTTTTTCTTTCCTGCCGGGAAACGGATTCGGACTGAAGTCTGTTTATGCCTCGTATGATGGCTACATTCCTGCACTCCACGGGGGAACGGGCATATGGATTGCTGATGACATCCTGGGTGAGGTGATGAATGATTTCAGGGGTGGAGCCTCATATGCCTACCACTTCCGCGCAGGAAGAGATCTGTATATCACAGCAGGCCTCACGGCATCTCTTGTGAGCAGGGGTGTCAACACAGGCTCTGTTATTCTTCCGGGAGACATAGACCCTTTCAGGGGAATCACCGGAGGATCAACAGGTTATGTTGCGCCGGGCAGTATATACCGATTTGACCTCGGCACAGGGGTCACATTCGCATATGGCCCATGGCACGGAGGAGTGTCGGTCATGCACCTGACACAACCTCCGCTAAGTAATGATTCCCGGGAGTATAACAGGCTGAAGAGGCTTTATACTTTGATCGCCGGGGCATATTTTAATCCCGGTGAAAAGCATCTGATACTAAAACCATCTGCTGCATTACTAGTCCAGGGTGACAGTTTCACCGCCTATTTAGGGATTGAGGCCGGTTACAAAGGTCTTTTGCCAGGACTTTCATTATGGCATGTCAAAGATGGTTTTACTGCGGCAGAAACTTCACTGGGATGGGATGCGGGACTTGTAAAAATCATATTATCATATAGTTATATCCTGAATGGAGGTGATATCTCATTCAGTGGCACAGCAATTGTAAAGAGCTCCCTGTTGTTTAGTTTCAATAATGTTGAAAAAAGAAAGGTTCCGCACATAATAAACTTACCTGTTTTGTAGTTATTTTGGTGCAGAGTTTTGCAAATGGACAAAATTTATACAATTAAAAATTAATCAAGTAAACCATATCTGGCTATGTATAAACTCAGAGCTTTACCGGTTTTTGTAGTTGTTGCTCTCTTCCTCTTCTCCTGCAAGGGAGGAAAGCAGGATAATGTATCTCCGACTACTGGCTGGAGCTACAGGGATCCTAAATCAAGCGATGTCAATGATCTTGGCTACCCGATAGGGGAAGCTTCAGAGCAGCTTACCGGCCCCAATCTTGTTCTCATTGAGGGAGGTACCTTCACCATGGGTAGGGTTGAACAGGATGTAATGTTTGACTGGAATAATACACCGCGCAGGGTCACTGTTTCCTCTTTTTATATGGACGAGACCGAGGTTACCAACCTCGATTACCGCGAATATCTCTACTGGCTGCGAAGGGTATACAGCGATTATCCTGAAGTACACCGCCGTGCTCTTCCTGACACGATGGTATGGAGGACTCCCCTGGCCTTTAATGAACCATATGTTCAGTATTATTTCCGTCACCCCTCATATAACACATATCCTGTGGTAGGCGTTAGCTGGCTTCAGGCCAATGATTATTGCGTATGGCGTACTGACAGGGTCAACGAACAGATATTGCTGGACAGCAAATGGCAGGATGCCAATGTTGAACAGTCAGGAGCCAATAACTTCAACACCGAGTCATATCTTGCCGGTCAGTATGAAGGTGTCCCCGGTCAGAGGGTAGATGAGCTACATCCGCGGGTACGCCAGGAAGATGGTATCCTTCTTCCCCGTTATCGCCTGCCGACGGAGGCTGAATGGGAATTTGCTGCCTACGGCCTCAGGGGCAATACTTTTGAGGAGAGGATATATGAAAGGGCAATATACCCATGGGATGGCCACAATGTACGTAACCCTGCGCCCAAGTACAGGGGTGAGTTCATGGCCAACTTCGTCCGTGGTCGTGGTGACATGATGGGTGTTGCCGGGAACCTTAACGATGCAGGAAGTATAACCGTTGATGTCAGGTCGTACTGGCCAAATGACTATGGTCTCTATTGCATGGCAGGAAACGTTAACGAATGGGTGCAGGATGTTTACCGTCCGCTGTCATCAGAAGATGTAGACATGTTCAACCCGTTCAGGGGTAACGTGTTCACAGACCTGAGACGCGATGCCAACGGGCAGGTGGTTGAGAAAGACAGGCTTGGGAGATTACAGATTGACACCGTCAAACCGGAGGATGTGGCCAACAGGTACAATTACCAGAAGAGTGACTACAGGAACTATCTTGACGGCGATGTTATCTCAAGTATCTCGTCTAGTCTTGAGTGGTCAGGCAATGCCGATCTTCCCCAGACGGAAAGGATGTATGCCCAGAACGAGATTGACAACGACTATGTGACTCTTATTAATGATAAGGCAAGGGTCTTCAAGGGCGGATCGTGGAAAGACAGGGCATACTGGCTCAATCCTTCAACACGCCGCTATCTTGACCAGGAGTCGTCACGCGATGACCTTGGCTTCAGGTGTGCGATGATCAGGGTGGGCAGCCCTGCCGGATTGTAACGGACAATACATAAAGGATTATAACCAGGGCCTCATTATATTTTAATGGGGCCTCTTTTTGGATAACCATGGAGATAGAAAGACTTTATGAGCTGTACCGTACCTGTTCAGGCATCACAACAGACTCACGGGCAGCTGGCAGGAATCAGATTTTCTTTGCACTCAGGGGTCCGAACCACGACGGCAACCGGCATGCCTATGCTGCTCTTGAAGCAGGGGCCATGGCTGCCGTTGTTGACGATCCCGCCCTTTCAGGTGAAAAGATAGTGCTGGTAGATGATGTAATGGAGACGCTGACCGCACTGGCAGCATTCCACCGCCGCAGGCTGTCAATACCTGTCATAGCCATAACGGGCTCCAACGGTAAGACTACCACCAAGGAACTCCTGACGGCGGTCCTCTCAAGGAAAGGTAAGGTGCAAAGTACATTCGGCAACTTCAATAACCATATCGGAGTGCCGCTCACCATACTTAATGTTCCGGACGATGCCGCGTTCCTGGTGGTGGAGATGGGAGCAAACCACATGGGAGAGATTGCAGCACTGTGCGAAACGGCAATGCCAACGCACGGCATTATAACAAACATCGGCACAGCCCATATTGAGGGCTTTGGATCATTTGAAAAAGTCAGGGAAGCCAAATCGGAGCTTTACCGGTGGCTTGGGAAAAACAGGGGAACAGCAATATATAATGATGACGATCCGGTTCTCAAACCTATTATAGGTATGGTTGATAAGATTATCCCTTACTCATTCCCCGCCGGTCAGGAATTGAAGGTTAATCCTGTGGAAAGCGACGACATGTTCCTGAAGGTAAGTGCGTCTGCCGGGGACAGTAAGTATGTGTTCGGCACAGGTCTTTTCGGCACCTACAATGTGGATAATATAAAGGCGGTCATGGCTGCCGGGCTTCTCTTCGGGGTTCCGGTCAATGAGATCATAGATGCCGTAGCGGCATATGTTCCGTCAAACAACCGGTCTCAGATCGTTGATACCGGAAACAATACTGTTATCCGTGATGCATACAATGCCAATCCGACAAGTATGCAGAAAGCCATCTCCTCATTTGCCGCTGTCATATCTGATAAAAAGATGGTAATTCTCGGTGACATGCTGGAGCTGGGCAGTGAGAGCGAGGCCGGTCACGCTGCGGTGATCAGGCAGCTCAGGAACCTCGGTCCGTTAACGGTTGTACTGGTCGGGCCACGTTTCCGGAAAGCCTCGGGTGACTTTACATCACTCTTATTTGGTACCTCAGTAGAGGCGGCTGAATGGCTTGCTTCAGAAAAGCCCGGTGGATATACCATCCTGGTAAAAGGATCGCGGGGAATGATGCTCGAGAAAGTGTATCCGTTACTCTGACTTGCCGCGGAGGGTTATTGACAGTATCTCCGGCCTGGTGCCCAGCCGCATACGGGGGCCCCATATGCCGAACCCTGAAGAGACTATCACATGTGTCCTGCCAAACAGTTTGTAGCCATGGCTTAGTTCGAACATGCTGTCGGTGATGAGTGTCAGAGGCCATATCTGCCCGTTGTGAGTATGACCGGACAACTGCAGGTCGACGGCAGTGCCGGTGAGTGCTGACAGGTCATAAGGCTGGTGGTCGAGTAGTATGAGCGGAGCGCCAGGGTCTGCACCTGCCAGAAGAGAGTCAAGAGAAGCACGTCCGCCGGGTCTCCCCTGCATGGCTGTTCTGTCAGTACGGCCTGCTACCTGAAGACCGTTATCAAGCCTGACAATCTCATCCGAAAGCATCCTTATCCCCTTGCTCTCAATATAGGGGATCGACTTTTTAAGGTCGCTCATAAATTCATGATTACCGGTGATGGCATATTTGCCATACTTCAGCTCAGGAAGGGTCAGGTAAGACAGGAGGTCGTCACGTAGCACCGGACCAATGGACCCGTCAAGAAGATCCCCGAGAAACAAGACAATATCGGGCTTTTCATTATTTATCATCACGGAGAGATGGCGCATGCTCCTTTTACGTATGATGCTGCCGAGATGAACATCAGAGACGGCAACAATCTTAACGCTGTCACTTCCGTCAGCGAACCGTTTGTCCGTTGTCAGGTCATACCTGGTGGTAACCGGGCTGACAGCCGTGATGAATCCCGTGATGATAAGAACAACGGCCGCAAAGCTGATACCTGCAAAAAGCCAGAGTCTTATACCAGGCAGGGATGCTGGCGGTATGAGATGAAAGGGTCTCTGGATCAGCAGCAGTATGTCTGCCACAAGCCAGATGAGAAAGCCGTAGAGCATGAATGCCAGCCAGAAACCTCCTATGACATTCAGTATATCAGTGAACACATTGGTGTAGCTGTGTTCAAGAAATTTGCCTGCTACGAATGTCGACGCCAGTATCACGAAGACCATGGTATAGATGGTAGTATTGTAGCCTGCGCCTGTAAGCGCTCTTCGTCCTTTGAGAAAGAGATACAGGTTTGTGAGTATATAGACGGTAAGTACTACCGTCAGGAAGATTGCCATCTGTTGTTTTCTGTTTAATGCCACTTCAGCTCGGAGAATTTTTTTCTTCCGCGTATATAATACTCCAGAAGGAGGGATTTGTTCATCATGGTGTGCGGAGTATGATACATATCGGTATGCGGATTCATGGCACGGAATGTCTTTATTGCATTGTGCTGTTTCCTGAAATGCCTGTGTGCCTTTAATACAGCGGCAGCAGCAGACCGGCCATCCCTGACCAGGAATAATACTGCAGCGACCCCGTCAAGTACCTGCCTCAGGAAGATTGTCCTGCGAAGATGCCTGTCCGGCAGATTCTTGGCCATCATTATCAGGCTGTTGCGAAAGTTATAATAGATTTTTGCAGGAGATCCGTACGGCAAGGTGCCTCCACCCACATGCCATACAGTGACATATGGGAAATAACAAACAGAATATCCTGCATTCTGCATCCTCCAGCACAGGTCTATCTCCTCCATATGAAGAAAGAATGATTCATCAAAACCATCACATTGATCAAAGGCCGAAGCTCTTACGACCATGCATGATCCTGAAGCCCAGAATATCTCCCGTGTGTCATCGTACTGACCATTGTCTTTTTCAAGCCTGTTGAACATCCGTCCGCGGCAGAAAGGATACCCGAGCTTGTCAATGTAACCTCCTGCTGCTCCTGCATATTCAAATGATGCCGGATTGTCGAATGACATTATCTTGGGCTGGCAGGCACCTACGTTTGGGTGCATATCCATATAGGTAGCAAGTTTGTCAGCCCACTCATCCTCAACACTAACATCAGAGTTAAGGAGGATGTAATACTCAGCCTCGATCTCTTTCAGTGCCCTGTTGTAACCGCCCGCATATCCGTAGTTTCTGTCCAGCTCTACCACCCTGATCAACGGATGATGTGATTGTATCCATTTGACAGAATCATCATCGGAAGCATTGTCGGCTACGATAACCTCCGTATCAGCACCAATCGTTTTGCTGATCACCCCCGGGAGGAATTTCTCAAGGAATGTCCTCCCGTTCCAGTTTAATATGACAACGGCAGTCTTGATCATTTTGTCTCAGGTCTTTTGTATTTCCAGCGGCGATGAGACCATAGCCAGTATTCAGGTCTGGCCCTGATGACCTCTTCCAGCATGGATGCATAACGTGATATTATGAAGTTGGGCTCTTCCTCGCGCGGATGTTCTGTTATAAGGCTGTACTCCAGTTCGTAGAATCCTCTTCTCTGCTTGATGATATGTACAAAAATGACCGGCATATCATACTTCACCGCCACTTTCTCCGCACCCCGGAAGAAGCCGGTATCCTGGTTCAGGAAAGTGGTCCACATGGCATTATCATTTTTTGGAGGAGTCTGGTCGGCAATAAAACCGGACATGGTCAGGACCTTATCATTCCTGCAGCTGACTATATCCCTTATTATATGATTCATAGGTGTGACCCATACACCGAACCTGGTTCTTATCCTGAGCATGAACCGGTCGAAATACTTGTTCTTCAGTGGCTTGTAGATAGTGACAACCCTGTGACGTGAGGAGAGCTGCATGGCAGAGAACCACTCCCAGTTGTTATAGTGGCTGCAGAGAGCCACCACGTCACGTCCTTCCTCAAAAAAACGGTCGGTAAGCGAGGTATCCCTTACTGCAAAACGTCTTTTTATCTGTTTGGCACTCAAATGCATTGGTTTAATCGTCTCCACAAAGACGTCGGAAAGGTGTCTGTAAAACCGTTTCTCTATCTTTTTCAGTTCGCCGGCATCCTTTTCAGGGAATGCGTTTCCCAGGTTGTTTTCAACTACCTTCCGGCGGTAGCGGAAGACATGGTAAAACATCAGGTAGTTCAGGTCTGAGAGGAGATAGAGAACCCTGAAAGGCAATAGAGTGATTAGATAGCTGAAGACCAGGAAGGTCAGATAACCAGCCTTTTTCATTTGATGGTAGTATTAATAAGTTCGCCGTTCATCGATGAGTCATCGCGTACACTTGTCAGCCTCACCTGCCGGATCGTTCCCGGCAGCTCTTCACCCCATGGCACCATGACTCTTATATAGTTACCCGTCAGCCCGTCAACCACTCCGTCAGAGCCTTGTTTCTCAAAGAGCACTTCACAGGTCTTTCCTGTATTAGTGCGCATAAAGGCCATGCGACGGCTTTCAGATAGCTTTATCAGCTGCCTGCTGCGCCGTTCCTTCTCCTGTTTACTTACCTTCCCGGGCAGTTCCGCAGCAGGTGTGCCGGGGCGCGGAGAATAGGTAAACACATGAAGATATGATAAAGGCAGGCTTTCCAGGAATCTGTAGGTATCCTCATAATCACTCTCAGTCTCGCCAGGGAAACCTACAATGACATCAGCCCCTATGGCGGCGCCGGGAATACGCTCCCTGATATTCATCACCCTGTCATGGAACACCTCCCTCCTGTAGCGGCGTCGCATCAGTCCGAGTATCCTGTCGCTGCCACTTTGCAGGGGCATATGTATATGGGGCATCAGCACCTCCTCAGAAGCGATAAGATCAATGATTGCATTGCTTACCAGGTTAGGTTCGATTGACGAAAGCCTGAGTCTTCTGAGACCTTCAACATTAACGAGTGCACTGAGCAACTGCCCGAGAGACTCACCTGTGCTCTTTCCGAAATCTCCCACGTTGACACCGGTAAGTACGATCTCAGAGGTGCCGGCGGCAACTATCCCGCCCGCTTCCTTAACTATTTCACTGATAAACGGGTTACGGCTTTTTCCCCTGGCTAAAGGAACGGTGCAATAAGAACAATGGTAATCGCAGCCATCCTGGACCTTGAGAAAGGAGCGGGTACGGTCACCGGCAGACCATGAAGTCTTAAATCCTTCTGTCTCAACCGCCTCGCAGGAGTGTATCTCCGGCACCTCCCGTTTGTTTATATTGTCAACATAAGCAGCAATATCAAATTTCTCGTATGTGCCCAGGACCAGGTCAACTCCCTCGATGGCTGCCACTTCATCATGCCGGAGCTGGGCGTAACAGCCTACTACTGCAATGAAGGCACCGGGATTGTGATGAATGATTTTCCTTACAGCCTGCCTGCATTTGCGATCGGCAGCATCGGTAACGGTACATGTGTTGATCACGTAGATGTCAGCATGACTGTCAGGCGACACTCTCTCATACATCTCCTCCGGAAAGGTTCTGGCAATGGTGGAAGTTTCGGCAAAATTAAGCTTGCATCCAAGAGTATGAAACGCTACTTTTTTCTTCAATACTAAACAGTTACTTTTCCGGCGTAAAATTAATCAAAAAAGCCGGTCTAAAGCAGTCTGCTTGCCAGTTCTGCCAGGAAGCTTCTCTCTCCTTTGACAAGATGTACATGGGCAAAAAGATCCAGGCCTCTCATCTTATCAGAGAGATAGCTGAGACCGTTGGATCCGGAATCGAGGTAGGGCGAGTCAATCTGTTCAATGTCTCCTGTGAAGATCATTTTTGTCCCCTCCCCGGCACGGGTGATGATAGTCTTTACTTCATGGGGTGTGAGGTTCTGTGCTTCATCCACAATGAAGAAGATATTTGAGAGGCTTCGACCCCTGATATAGGCAAGCGGGGTGATGACCAGCTTCTCATCCTTGATCATATCATTGATACGTATAAACTCAGGGCTCTGGGCGCTGAACCGGTGCTTTATCACCGTCAGGTTGTCGAACAGGGGCTGCATATACGGATCCATTTTCTCTTTAACGTCACCCGGCAGGAAGCCGAGATCACGGTTTGCAAGAGGCACGATGGGCCTGGCAAGGAATATCTGCTTGTAACGTTTGTGCTGATGCAGTGCGGCAGCCAGTGCCAGCAGCGTCTTGCCCGTCCCGGCTTTACCGGTGAGGGAGACAAGCTGGATGTCGGGATTGCATAGGGCATCCAGGGCAAAGGTCTGTTCTGCATTACGCGGGTCGATGCCATAGGTAGTCTGTTTGAGGACCCTGACCAGCATCTTGGTGGCAGGATTGTAATGCGCCAGGGCACTGGAGTTACTGTTACGAAGTATGAAAAAATGATGTCCCGGCTCCTGATCCTTGACCTTGAGCTCAGAGGCAGGTACTCCATCAGCCTGCTCATAGAGCTTATTGATGATGGCATGGTCAATGTTCTCAATAATCTTTATACCCTTATAGAGATCGTCAAGGTTGACCACCTTGTCATTCTGATAATCCTCGGCTCTGACGCCCAGCGACTTGGCCTTCATTCTCAGGTTGATGTCCTTGGTGATCAGCACAACAACCTTGTCCTTGTTCTCCTGAGTGACAAAATCAGCTATCGCCAGTATACGATGATCGGGTGTCCTCTCGGGAAACGACTCGGCAACCCGTTCCGAAAACTGTTTGCCGGTCTCAATATGCAATGATCCTAACTTGTCGCCCAATGATATATTGCCTGTGAGAAGCAGGTCGCCAGAAATCTTGTCGAGCTCACGCGTGAATTCCCGGGCATTGAAGTTTATCATGTCGTTGCCGCGCTTGAACTTGTCAAGCTCCTCAAGCACCACAATAGGAATGACAACATCATTCTCCTCGAAATTATAGATACAGGTGTAATCGTGCAGCAACACGTTGGTGTCCAGGATGAAAATCTTCTTTTGTCTTGTCTTTTTCGCCATAATAGAGTATGTTTTATCATGATAACAACCCCGGCGCAGATGTTATCACGGTGACAAAGATAGCCGCTGTCCGGCCTGTCAACAGACTCTTTTTGTAAATTTGCGAACAACAGGTTAAAGGTTATCAACATGACATATCAAGAGACAGTAAGTTACCTTTTCAGCCTCCTCCCGGCGTATCACCGGGTGGGCAAACCAGCCTACAAGGGAAATCTTGACAATACCCTGGCCCTGGACGATTATTTCGGTCACCCGCATAAGAATTTCCGGACCATACATGTGGCAGGTACAAACGGGAAAGGATCAGTCTCACATATGATTGCGTCGGTGTTACAGGAGTCTGGCCTGCATACCGGCCTCTATACCTCTCCTCATCTGCTGGATTTCCGGGAACGCATCAGGATTGACGGGCAGATGATAAATGAAGAGGAGGTGGTGCAATTTGTTGCCGGTCATGATGAGCTTATCAGGAGCTTAAGACCATCTTTTTTCGAACTTACCGTGGCACTGGCTTTTGATTATTTTGCCAGGATGAAGATTGACGTGGCCGTTGTGGAGGTGGGGATGGGCGGCCGCCTTGACTCTACAAACATAATAACACCTGAGCTGTCAGTGATTACCAATATAGGACATGATCATATGGAATTTCTGGGCGATACACTCGTAGCCGTCGCGGGTGAAAAGGCCGGTATAATAAAGGAGAGGGTTCCGGTAGTGATAGGGGAGTCACAGCCTGAGACCAGCGATGTGTTTCTTGCAAGGGGAGAGGCAATGGGAGCGCCTGTACACTTTGCTGACAGGCTCTTCAGATGCATCCTGGAAAGCCTGCCTGCCGACAGGGTGATGCGAGGCTTTACCCTTCATGATCTTGCAAAAGGTACCTCAGCGAAGGGCGAGACACCCCTGGGCGGACTGGCACAGCAGAAAAATATTCAGACGGTGGCGGCTGTAGCAGGGTTGCTGGAGACTGCTTTCGGAACAGGCAGGGATCACCTGTTAAAGGGGGTGGCAGGAGTGGTTGCCAATACAGGCCTGATGGGCCGCTGGCAGGTGATATCACAGGCTCCTCTCACTGTCTGCGATACAGGTCATAACAGGGAGGGCCTGGAGTATGTGATCAGGCAGATAAAAGAGACCCCCAGGCGGTCGCTGCATATGGTGATCGGTTTTGTAAACGATAAGGACCTCACTTCTGTGCTTCCTCTCTTCCCGCATGATGCAACCTATTACTTCACTAAAGCTTCTGTGCCACGGGCGATGGATGAGAGGCTGCTTATGACCGAAGCTGCCGGATACGGACTTGCAGGCTCCTGCTATCCGACGGTACGGGCTGCATTGGACGCCGCACAGGCTGCTGCCGGAAAAGAAGATATGATCTTCATAGGGGGGTCAACATTCATCGTTGCGGATGCACTGTGACAAAAATGAATATGTTAATAGAGGCGTGAAGCCCTTCCCTGAAAAAAGGGAAGCGTGCCGTACCTTAAATAAATTATGACCGGAACACCCGGTTAATTGTTAAAGCTTTTTTCCTACCTTAATCCCCGGAACGGGCTATCATTAATTACCCGTTTCACTGAGATAGATACGGGATTGAAGGAGATACTGGGGAAAAGTATAACAGGACTGTCCGGAACCAGGATAATCTGTTGCGTTCCCGGAAAGACAACCATAACTAACGATCAAAATCCAATATGATGAAGAAAACTGCTCTGTTTATCCTGTTTGTGCTGATAACTGCCTTTACCCTGGATGCGCAGGAAGGCAGGAGACTGACTATCCTTCATACAAATGATTTTCACTCACACCTTCAGGGTTACGCCCCTGAGTCGGCTTATACACCAGGTGTTGCCGACAACGATCCGACAATAGGAGGACTCTCCCGTATTGCCGGGATAATAGAGGCAGTACGGGCTGAGAACCCGGGCAGTACACTTGTGGTTGACGGTGGTGATTGCCTTATGGGTACACTATTCCATGCCCTTGAGCCTGAAACCGGCTTCCAGCTGCCTTTGATGAAAGAAGCAGGCTACGATGTGGTGGCGATGGGTAATCACGACTTCGACTTCGGACCGGCTGCATACGCAGGTATTATAAGGAAATCAGTGCAGAGGGGAGAGATACCGGTTATGCTCCTGGGTAATGCCGTAACCAGTCCGGATGACCCGGGCGATGATGACTTTGAGGCTGTAATGAATGACGGTCTGATTAAAAGGTGGTACATAATGGAGAAAGACGGACTTAAGATAGGACTCTTCTCCGTTCTTGGAAAAGACGCCGACGAGTCTGCCCCGTACGCTCCTCCTGTGAAGTTTGAAAAAATAAAAAGGTCGGCAAAGAAACTTGTGAAGGAACTCAGGAAGCAGAACTGTGATATTATCATCTGCCTATCACACAGCGGCGTGGGCAGGGACAAGAAAGGGAACTGGGCCGGCGAGGATGTTTCGCTGGCCAGAAAGGTTAAGGGAATTGATCTGATAATTTCCGGTCACACCCATACGCTGTTAACAGAACCCCTGGTTGTAAAAGGAGTCCCGGTGCTACAGACAGGCAGTGCGGGCAGGTTTGTCGGAAGGGCGGATATAACATATACAGGCACTGGCATCACCCTCGACCATTACAGCATGATCGCGGTCGATGATACAGCACCTGCTGATACTGTCATCCAGGCGGAGATAGAGGAACAGAAGATCGCCATAAACAACAGCGTACTTACTCCCATAGGCCTGAGCTATGACATGCCGGTTGCCGTTGCACCTTACACCCTGGTATGTGATGAACAGGGTGATGTGGCCGGCAGCAACCTCGGCGTCCTTATGGCTGATGCCATTTATTATTATGTAAATTCAGAGGGACCCGGAACCGACATCGCCATGGTGGCGGCAGGTGTCATCCGTGACCCTGTCATGCCCGGGGTAGAGAGCGTAGCAGACCTCTTCAGGGTGATGTCACTCGGATCGGGTTATGACAATGTGCCCGGCTATCCTTTATCGAGGCTCTGGGTGACAGGTCGCGAACTGAAAAATATTGCCGAGATATTGTTGATGTCATCGGCATCAACCCCCGGTCATTTCTGTTATTATTCACACCTGCAGATTGAGTACGATCCGGACGGAAGAGTGTTGAACAAGATACGTAAAATGCAGCTCACTGACCATGATGGCAACACCATGGTTATCAATACGTCAAAAAAAGATACCACACTTTATTCAATTGTGGCTAACTCCTATATGCTGGATTTCGTGGGGATTATAAAGAAGATGTCATTCGGACTTGTTAACGTCGTACCGAAAGACAGCCACGGAATGGCAGTAACGAATATGGACACAGCTGTCATGGATATGAAACCTTCGGATGAAGGGCTTCAGGAGGGCAAGGAATGGCTGGCGCTGGTGAGGTTTCTTCAGCAATTTCCGAAGGAGGCCGATTCAGACTTACCGGTAATACCTGAATTTTACAGGAATCCTCCGCGATCAATGGTCGCAACAGGCAGCAGGTGATTATCCGGGACACCATGTACTTTTATATATTCTTTTGGTAGTCATTATGAATAGCTGACCCCGGGAGGCATCGATTGTCGATGTTGCCTGAGAGGTGCAGGTGCAGGAGGAGGACATGATTCATTTATGGTGGGTATGGCGGAAGATCATAAATTAAAGTCACTAACAGTAATATTACTATTGATTACTGTCATCTTCCCGGTCTGGTCACAGCCGGGCAGGGAGCGTGGCAGATGCACCGTCTACAGGAGTTATGTAAATGGCGACATGGAGATGTGGAAACGAGGGATTACCGAGCTGCAGGAGGACTATTCAGAGCATCCTGCCCCATCCACCCTGCTGGCCTTAACGGAGGCAAGGTATGGTTATGTGGGGTATCTTACAGGTACGAAGGACAAGGGTACTGCAAGAATGATGCTCGAGATTTTTGGAGATGATATCGAACGTCTCGCGGGATGCCCGGAATACAAAGCTGAAGTTGAAGCATTCAGACTGGCATTGCTTGGCTTCATGATGGAACTGAACCCTGCCCGGACCGTCACCCTGGGCCCGAGAGCCCTGAAACAGTTGGATATTGCTATGGAGAGGGGTAGCAATAATCCCGCAGTGTGGTTAGAAAAGTCAAATTCGGAATCACATATGCCTGCCTTTGCAGGAGGATCAAAGGAGAAAGCTGCAGAGTCACTCAGGGAGGCCCTTCGACTCTTCGAATCGGGAAATGACCTTTCACCCTGCAACTGGAGGTATCTCAATGCATTTGTCAGGCTCGGGCAGCTCCTTGAATCCATGGGGGATTTTAATGGGGCACGTGATGTATATCAGCATGTACTGAATATCGAACCTGGTTTCATGCTTGTCAGGGATGAGCTTCTGCCTGAGCTGGAGAAGAAAATCAAATGACGAAGGATACAGGACAGCAGACAGTTGCATAAAACTTTATTCTATCAGGCTTCGCGCAGCGCCGATGTTGAAGTGTGCGAATCCGGTACAGAGAGGCATTGCCTGAGATACCCGGGATGCAGGGAGGATTACCGGCCAGGTTGATAAATTTAAAGCATGCCGGAGTCATTCAAATTATTACCACCAGGGTGAATAAAGAGCCGTTATGCAATTGACCAGGGTTCATGGTAGTTTGCGGGAGCATATATAATGTAAAGATAATCAGCATAATAAATAAATGACTAAAAAAATAGTCAAAAAATTTGCAAAAATAGTTGCATGACTAAAAGATTAGTCGTATATTTGCATTGAAGGATTGACAAGAAAATGATGAAAACAATGCAACTGACAAGAGCGGAAGAGCAGGTGATGCAGATCCTGTGGGAAATGGAAGAGGGACTGGTCAAGGATATCAGAGACCGGTTTGAAGATCCAAAGCCGGCAAGGAATACGGTTTCGACAGTGGTGAGGATACTGGAGAGAAAAGGTTTTGTGTGCCACAAGTCATACGGTAACGTTCATCTTTATTACCCGGCTGTTTCCAAGGAAGAGTATTCGCGCAGTCAGCTTTTCGGGCTTCTTGAAGGTTATTTTGACAACTCGTTCCCTGCCATGGCATCATTCTTCGCACGTGAGAAGGATTTAACCGTAGCGGACCTTGAGGAGTTGCTTACCGAGACTATGGAGGAATTGTCGGCCAGTAAAGAAAAGAAATAATGGAAACAATAGGTTTTTACCTGGTTAAGTCGGCAGTCTGGACCACTGGTTTCGGTCTGGTATATTTACTTTTCCTCAGGAATGAGAGATTTTTTCGTTTAAACAGGATATACCTGGTAGCCGGCATTCTGGCGTCACTTATACTCCCGTTGATTTCGGTCAGATATTATATTGATATTCCTGCTGTTCAGGCGGGTGCTACTGCCGGTGCTTTGCGTACCGGTATCCAGGGTGCCGGCTCCGGTCACGGTAATATTGTTTATATAATAAATGGCCTGTGGGTTGTGGGTGTACTGGTTATTTTAGCCAGGTACGCGATGCAGGTTTTTCCTGTGCTGAAGGCATTAAGAAATTCGAAGCCTGAACCGGGTTTCCCGGTACAGCTGATCAGGTCTTCTGAATTTCCTGACTCATTTTCATTATTCTCTTTTGTGGTTGTCAATCCTTCCGTTTCTGAGACTGAAGCGAGGGAGATAATGAACCATGAGATGGTGCATATAAGACAAATGCACTGGCTTGATCTTATGCTTTCAGGTATTCTCTGTGCAGTTCAGTGGTTCAATCCTGCTGCCTGGGTATATTACAGGTTTGTCAGGCAGAATCATGAGTACCTGGCTGATGAGGAGGCGCTGCAGCGCACATCCGACCCGGCTGTTTACAGGGCTGCCCTTCTTAACCAGATCGCCGGTTCACCGGTAATAGATCTTGGTAGTTTTTTCAGTTTCTCATTAAACAAAAAGCGATTTAACATGATGAAAAATAAAATCAGTTCACCCTACAGAAAACTCAGGCTGCTGATTATCCTGCCGGTAGCTGCCATTGTGCTGTATGCCTTTGCAGAACCGCAATACAGGGTAGTTGCTGCCGGAGATGAGACGGATGGGACAGAGATTACAGCGTCCGTCGGTAAAACGGTTAAGGGAGTGGTCATGAGCGAGGATGGTGCTCCTCTTGAGGGAGCAGTGATAGTTATCAAGGGAACGACAGAAGGCACTGTGGCAGACAAACAGGGTCACTTTGTCCTTAAAAGCGTACCTGATGATGGTTTGCTGGTAATCTCCTTTGTAGGATACGAGACAGTAGCTGTCAGTGTGTCAGGCAAGGATGAGATAAATGTCAGTATGCAATTAAAGAGTGTGATGATGAAAAAGGTTCAGGTAACACCTGGTCCGCCACCGCCACCGCCACCGGGCAAGTCACAATCCGACATGCCACCGCCACCGCCACCGCCGCCACCACCACCACCACCGACAGCTGAAGCTTTGAAAGACGCCCTGATCATAATTGACGGCGTAAAGAGCAACAAAAGTTTCTCAGATATCTCTCCCGATGAGATAAACTCAGTGACAGTGCTGAAAGGTGAGTCTGCAGAAAAAGCTTATGGCGCTGCCGGTAAGTACGGTGTGGTTGAGATAACTACAAAAAAAGTGGAAGGTGTGAAGTACGAGGGAGAGAGGATGGCCGGTGACACCGGAAAGAAAAAAGGAGAAAAGGAGACCTTTGTGATTGTGGAGGAGATGCCTGTATTCCCGGGAGGGCCAGAGGCAATGATGCCATGGATTAACGGAAAGATAAGGTATCCCGAAGAGGCAGTCGCCGCTAAGATAGGGGGACTAGTAGAGGTGGCCTTTGTAGTTAGCTCTTCCGGTAAAGTGACAGATGTCAGGGTTAAAAGATCTGCCAGCCCCCTGCTTGATGCCGAAGCTGTCAGGGTTATAAAAAGCATGCCCGACTGGAAACCGGGCACACAGCATGGTAAACCTGTAGCCGTCGGCTTTGTCGTTCCTGTCGAGTTCAGCCTTAAGGTCCTCAAGGGAGAAAAAATTGTGATTCGATAACAGGTTATTAACTGTACGATGAGATAGAATATCATCGGCACATTAGTATCCTCCGGATAATTGACCGGGAAAATGCACCTTCCCGGTGAGGGCTGTAAAGAGTTATCCGATAAGAGGTTGTCTCTGAATAAGAAGACAGCCTCTCTTTTTGTCAGATGGTTATTGAAAGAAAATGAAGCTGCTTCCGCACGTTGCAGGAAGAGTGCCGGCCTAAACCGCTACCGGTTGCCTGTTAATCTTTCATGTTATGAATGACCCTTTGCGGGAACGGGATTTCAATACCCTCCCTGTCAAAGGCTATTTTCAGTCTCTTGCGTAACTCTCCGGCAACTTCCCATTGTTTCAGGGGCCTGGTATCACCCAATATCTTGACGACAATGGCTGAGTCCGCAAATTCATTGACCCTGAGGAATTGTGGCGGTGAAATTATGGAGTCACTGAATGCCGGGTCATTTGCCAGCTCATTACCTGTCTTATTGATAACTTCAATAAGATGTTCCAGGTTTGTGCTGTAGCCTACACCCATGTCGAGGTTCACCCGGGCAAAGTCTTTTGAAAGGTTGGAGACCTTTGTGATGGATCCATGGGGTATGTGGTGGACGGTACCGTCAAGGTTACGTAGGGTAGTCTTCCTCAGGCTTATGTCCTGTACACTTCCGCTGAGTCCCTCTATTTCCACGACATCACCGATACGGTATTGGTTCTCAAGCATCAGGAAAAGCCCTGTGATGATATCCTTTATAAGATACTGGCCTCCGAAGCCTACCGCCAGACCTACAATTCCGGCACCCGCAATCAGAGGACCTACCTCAACACCGATCTCATCCAGGATCATCATTATGGCTATTATTATTATAACCGTGTTCAGTGCACCTGAGAAAATCCTGATAAGGGTGTCTTCTCGCTTCTTCTCTGCCTCGGGAGTGGTGTTCTCGTCTGATTTTACAGATAACCTGATCGCCCTGGTGATTATCCTCTGCAGGACCCTGTCGAGTAAAAATGCCGCAACAGCAATCACAACAATCCTTAACCCGTGTGACATCAGCCAGGGAACAATCTGTTCTGACCATTTGCCTAGTGTTTCCATTGTCATTTTTGAATTTACGTTGGTTATGATGAAAATTTTAATTTCTTACATGACAAACTGCAATATAACAATTCAAAGGGCTCCGCCAAAAGACCGGGGCTAAATCGTTCAATATGCTTTACGGCATGATATGAGCAGTGCATATGTTTTTTTGTGCGCCATGGGGTGCACAGAGAAGATTTAAAACGTTAATTTTGATACACTCTATAATATTGCAGAAAAGCAGGCAGGTTATGATTCTCTTAAACAGCGAAGTCGGTAACTATATTATCAGTAACGGCAGGAAGTACTCTTACTTTGCAGGAAATAATTACCTTGGACTTGCAGGTCACCCTGAAGTCAAGGCTGCAGTCATTAAGGCTGTCGAAAAGTATGGTGTTAATTTTGCAGCGTCAAGAAGAACCACAGGCACTGCCGACCTGCATCTGGAGCTTGAAGGTGCCCTGGCTGCATTTAAAGGGGAGGAGGATGCGGTTGTCTTTGCTTCAGGATATCAGGGGAACAGCATCATACTTGAGATTCTCAAAGGAAGTTATTCGACAGTATTTATTGACCAGTCGGCTCACGCAAGCATTATTGCTGCAATACCCGCCGATGTGGTGAAGGTGATGTATTATGAGCATTGTGATGCTGATCATCTTGACTACCTGCTTGACTATAACAGGGGATCAAATCCGCTGGTAATAACTGACGGTATCTTTGCCCTTACCGGAGAGATTGCTCCCCTTGACAGGATCTATCCGGTAATAAAAAAACACAACGGGCTCCTTGTTGTTGATGATGCCCATTCCACAGGTATCCTGGGTCCCACGGGGAAGGGAACACCCGAGCATTTCAACCTCCCGGCTGACGATGTAAAGATCTATCAGACAGAAACGATGAGCAAGGCTCTCGGGGGCTATGGCGGATTTATTACCGGCACCAGTAGTTTCACCGGACAGATACGTGACAGGTCGGCCACCTATCAGGCATCCACTGCTCTTCCTCCTCCGATTGCAGCAGCAGGCATAGCCTCCCTGGCAATCGTGAGGGATAATCCCGGCCTGCGTACTGACCTGCTCAACAAAGCCTGGAGGATCAGGGAAGAGGTGACCTCAATGGGTTATGAGACCAGCCATTACCGTACTCCCATAATACCTGTTATCATGGATACTGCAGGCAAGGCAGACAGCCTGTCACTGTTCCTGGAGGAGAAGGGTGTGATTGTGCCCAGTATGAAGTATCCTGTAAGGAAAGAGATGCACCAGTTACGGATAGCCGTATCCGCCATTCATACAGATGATCAGATAAATCAGTTACTTGACTTGTTAAAAAAGTGGAAGAAAGAAAATGAAAGCAATTAAGATTAAAGAAGTAATTATTGAGCCGGTAAATGTGCCTCTTGACGAGCCGTTTAAGATTGCTATAGGGACAAAGTACAGCATTGAGAATGCTCTTATCACTGTTGTCCTTGAAAACGGGATTGTAGGATACGGTGAAGCCGCTCCCCTGGAACCTATCAACGGAGAGAACCAGGCCACCGTGCTGGCCACACTGAACAGCTGCATAGATTTCATTAAGGGCAAGGATGTTGCTGATTACAGAGCTATCTCAGCAACACTCCGAAGTGTTTTCTGGGCCCAGGTAACAGCCAGGTGTGCTGTTGAAATGGCACTCCTGGATGCCTATACCAGAGTGCTGGATATCCCTCTCTACCAGTTCTTCGGGGGTGCAGGCAATAAAGCGGAGACTGACTACACT
Source organism: Bacteroidota bacterium (assembly GCA_003250475.1). GTDB lineage: Bacteria > Bacteroidota > Bacteroidia > Bacteroidales > VadinHA17 > SR-FBR-E99. The sequence goes on from QKGI01000025.1 coordinate 23,067, forward strand.
ATTGACATAGTGCCACCCGAGACCGCTAAAGTTAACGCAGCCAGGCTGGCAGCTGCCGGATACACTGTGCTGAAAACGAAAGTCGGCAAAAAACTCACTGACGATATCGATCGTCTGCTGGCCATAAAAGAGGGGGCTCCCGCATGCGGTCTGACCATAGATGCTAACCAGGGATACTCTCCCTGCGAAGCCGTACACTTCATTGAAGAGATGGGTAAAAACAATATTAGGCCAATCCTGTTTGAACAGCCGGTTTCAAGATATGACCTGGCGGGGATGCGCTTTGTCAAGGACCATACTTCTATCCCTATCGGAGCCGACGAATCAGTATTTACCAGCGCCGATGCGATTAATGTGGTCCGTACCGGTTGCGCTGACTATATAAACATCAAACTGATGAAGTCGGGTATAATTGAAGCGATGGATATAGCAGCTATTGCCCGTAGCGCCAATATCAAGCTGATGATAGGCTGTATGCTTGAAACCAAACTGGCCCTGGGTTGCTCGGTACATTTTGCCGCAGGCATGGGGTGTTTCAGTCACATAGACCTTGACCCTCATATCGATCCGGAGCTGGAGCCATTCACCGGCGGACCCGACTACAGGGCTCCTTTCTATACACTTTCGCCTGACCTGCCCGGTGTAGGTTGTGTTAAGAGATAAGCTTACCTGAATCTCTGAAGGGAAATATAGTCGAGGAGAAACTCATTTATCTTCCCGTCCATATTCCTGTTGAAGTCATCATACCTTAAGGCCAGGGTGTTATCTCCATCTTTGAGTGTCACCCATTCAACGTTCGTCTCTCCCCAGTCGGACCACTGGTCCTTGCCGCGCTGCGGGAAGACCATGGATCCTGAGAAAGAGCCGTTGACATACAGCGATCTTATGCCGCAGTTATTATCGGTATTAACCGGACCTGTGCCGTTAGCATATCGCATCCTCAGGGCATAGGTACCTGCCATGGCGTTAACATGAACAACTGTTTCTTTTTTATTTTCTGCCGCTACCCTTATGTATCCGCTGCCTGAATATCCCTCCACCTTACTTCCGGAGGCAGGATTGAAATCTTCCGCCTCAATGATGATGACAGGGTGTTCCGGTGCAGGGTAAACAGGATTGCTGAGGAACGACTCCGCGCCGCTGTCGTCAAAAGCCATGACCTGGTATTCGGGGTTGCCTTTGCCTTCCTGTACATCTGCCGTGGTATCCATAGTGGTTGCAATATTTTTACCATCCCTGAACACATGATATCCTGCCGCCTTTTCAACAGGGCTCCAGGAGATACTGTTGCCGGCCGCATACAGGGTGGGCGTTCCTGGAGCCGTATGGTCGGCTGTCACCGTGAAACTTCCTCCTTCTTCCTTCCTGTTCATTATTATCTTTATGTCATGTGTACCTTGCATACCGGCCGGGATTAAATGTTCCGCTGATTCTTCACCGTCAATTCTGAATGAGCTGATTCCGTCTCCCCAGCCATCTATGCTTATGTTGTATATTCCTTTCCGGTAGGCGAAGTTGGTGAGCGTGTAACTGCCCCTGAAGCTGCGCGGGATCAGGGGATCAAACTTCAAGTAGTCTGTTCCGAAGCTGATGCCGAATATAATACGGTGTTGTATGGCCAGCATGGCGGCTACACTCCATAACTGTCTGTCGGAGTTGATCTCTGTTCCGGCAAAGTCGCCGTTCCCTGCAACAAAGTTCTCCTTGTTTGTGAGGAACAACGCTGCAGGCCTTATTATTGAGGCAAACCCGTATTCCACAGCACCTGATTGTTTCTCCGCGGCGTTGGCCAGCGTCCAGAATGCCTGTACAAACGGCCATACAGCATTGTTATGATAAGGCGGTATCCCCGGTATCTGCGGATAAATGCATGTTACACCATACGGAGTGGCAGGAGTGTTCTGCAGCACTCTTAGCTTTCGGTCCTGAGTAGCTATGTCAAAAAGAACGGTAAACGACTCTCCCAGGGCTTCTGCACGGGGTGAGAGCGACCTGTAATATCTGCCGTAGAGGTACTGGCCATAGTAACCTTTGTCCTCCTGCCAGAGATGACTGTTGATACTGTCTCTCAGACTTTCTGCCCTGGCAGACCACTCATCTTCCACACCTAGCTCGATGGCCATCATACCGAGAACTTTCAGTGCCTGGCAATAGGCAGCATTGGTGCCGAGGTTCAGCGAGCAATATATGTCTGAAGGCTCCATCCACAGAGGGTAGGTCTGCTTGCGCCAGTCGAGGAAGGATGACTCACCGCGCATCAGACCGGTGGCTTTGTCAACGATTGTCCTGCTGTCATCCTCCACAGAATGTCTCGTTATCTCAAAGGCCTGTTTCAGCCATTCCCTGTCCCCGGTATATTTGTATATCTCCCATGCCGCCAGTGACCATACTACACGGTCAGACGATACCGGCCAGGCCCCTCCTGTGCCGGTGTCCTGGATGATCCTCTCCCCATCAACCTTTCTCATGAGACCGGTCATGCATCTCCCCGGGTCAAGATATGCCATCGCAAGTAAAGCAGAGTAGCTTAAATCGCGGGTCCAAACGCCTGCCCATTCTTTCCCGGTACGGAAAGTGCCGTCCTCTTCCATAAGCATCACCATCTCATCGAGAGCCATATTGTAAAGAGCGTCCAGGAGCACGCAGGGACTCTTAAGCTGTGGGTACCCGGTGATATCATTTGATAGCGTCCACCCGGAAGAGGTGTGGGCCGACGGATCATATACATTGAATATCAGTTCTTTCTCATAGATGCCGTCGCCATCAGGATCCTCCATTGTGAGTTGCGGGTTGCCGGAAATATTTTCGAAGTCCCAGCTCAGGGGATAAGTATCGCCGGCTATGTAGAGTCCCCTGAAGTCACCTTCAAAGATCCTGTTGCCGAGGATATCATCATAATATCCTTTTTCCCTGAATGCCTCAATGACCTCTCTGAAATCGACCCTGAACCTTACCTTTGTATTGGCCGGCAGTGACCCGGACGATGGTTTTCCGGATCTCAGATCGGAGCGTTTGCCGAAGGTCATATCAAGCACAACCGCATCCTCGTCATCCGGAAATATGTTGGCTCTGTGGTTAACACCGAAAGCCAGTTCATCATCCCGACCGTTAATGCTGAACTTATACTCTATCACAGGGTGTATCTCCGCATTAAGGCTTACATAGTCTGATACCATGTGGCCGGAGCTCAATGCCTCCGCAGTGAAACTGCCCTGCTCAACGCGATCGTGATAAACAGTGTAAGCATCAGACATGAATAATGGTCTGTCGTTCTGGTTACACGCAAAGGAAAGGAGGGAGTAAATGCATATGACAGGGAGCAGTTTATTGATTCTCATTTTGATATTTTTCTGTTAACAGGAATTATGCCATGAATTTACGCAGAATTTTCCAGCAGTGCGGCCGGAATAGTTTAGAGTTATGTTTTGAATCGACAAAGAATCACAGATTTTAATCATGATAAATCCACGTTTTGTCAAAATTTAGATTCTTGCCGGAGAACGTATGAATATCAATCAAACTAACAGAAGGTCAGACTGTTATTGAGGCCTGGCCGGACTTTTTGGTCATATTGTCCGGAATGCTGATAAAAAAGGGTCCTGTTTTGACGAACGACCCCATGTGACCTGTGAGCGTCAGGAGAGGTTCAGTGAACACCCGGATAAATTTGATCAAAGATATTTATATGATGCTCATAAGTCCATTTAGTGGGCTTGAGCGACTTGTGTCATGTTGGTTTGTGCTTTAAATTTGTCGTATCAAAATGCCAGAAAAAATGAAGGTATTATTTGAGATAACATCACCGGAGACCGGCAGGGTTCTGATCAGGCGACGCAAGATTGCAAAAGCACTTCGCTGGTGGCTGCGCGAGAAAGGGATCGTATATGACTACGCATACTTTGTACGGTAACAATTTTAGGAATAAAGATAAAACTATCAGATATGGATTCAGAAATCACAGGTAACGGTTCAATTGCATTCGGTAACAGATCCCGGAATTTTAATATCTATGGGAGTCTGTCAGCACGTGAGACAAAGCTGCATCATCTTTTCTCAGAGTTGAACTCCCGTGTACGTACTGACCTTATAGGTTATCTTGAGGGTCTGGGTCTTGCAAATGAACCGGCAATGCTGGTTATCCCATCCACGAAACACTATTTCTACAGTGCGGAAGACCTGAACGGCGTCAAGACTGTTGTCAATCTGAAGCAGCTGAACTATGTGAGGGAGATAAGGGAGTTTTTGCGGAAGATATCAGTGCTGCTACCCCAGGGAAGCAGCTTCGTGGGTTGTTTTATTGACAACCGTTCACAGAGCGGATTTGCTGACAAATACAGTAATCTCCCCAAAGACCTTTCAGAGAGAGCTGAAGCATATGAGAATGGTATTGAGTCCAGAATACCTTTCATCAACCGTATGTACAGCTTCATTGACCTTAAAACCAACAGGTATCTCACAAAAAAGACTGTGACAACCCTTCTGGAAGAGTCCAACCTGCAACTGGAGGGAATGACCGAGATCAACGGCCTGACCTATTTCCAGGCAAAAAAGAACAAGGCTCGTGTCGGGCTTATAGCTTGAACATAAGATAAATATGTATTAAAGATTAATTGATAAAACTGAAATCTATTACAAAAAAAATTGGCTGAGATGAACAAACTGGGTTATTTATTAGGAGCGGTAATAATGGTAGCCGCACTTTTCTCCTGTGAGCAGGATGAAAACGAAATTGTGCTTAAGAAGGCAGATGCCGGAACAACTGTAACCACGGTTCCTACTGTAACCGGTGTCACGCCGGTGATTATTCCCGGAGCCAACAACGGCGGAAACAGAACATGCGCTGAAGTTGCCGCAGCTTTCGGACTTCCTGCAGGATATTTCCTGTGTGGGGAGAAGATCGATTATTCAGATGGTCAGTTTATTGGCGAATTTCCTGATGGCCTGATGGTGGTTGTACAGGATGGCAAGTATGTATCTTTCAGTATTGAAGAGCCCATAACCGTGGGTGATAAGAAGTATGTTGTCGGGGCTGTTATAGTCAAAGGGGGTAATGCCGCCAATGTATACTACTATCCCGGAGGTGTTATGGAAGATAGCGGCCTGTTCTCTCCTGTCAACAATTCAGGCAAGCCTGCAGGTCTGAGCAATCTCACCTTCTGCCTTATGGAGCAAAAGGATGAGCTTGTTATAGCAATGAAAACATACCTGGCCAAACCTGTTGCCGGCGACCCTGTTACCTATACCAGGCAAGTTGCATGGGCGGTCAGCGACGGCATGGGTGTGGACCTGACTCCCGGTACACTCCATATCGGATATAACTTCTACAATTTCAACGGAGAAAACAGGTTCCAGCTTATGGAGGCAACACTGCCGGCCATAATAGGCCCGATCGGTATGATCAAAGTTGACGACTACTGGGAAGGTGATGCTCACTTTCTGAGGGTTGTGGTAGACCTCTCCAATGAAAACCTTGTGTTTGATGACACATATCTTTATGTTGGTTCTTATGCAGGTTACGAGAACAGGTATTATACAAGTTTTCCCTTCAAGGCAATAGACTCGATAGCAGAACAGAGAGTATTCATAATAAATTTCAACGATATTTTGCTCTGAACCAGCTCAGTTCGGAACTCACGGGAGGGAGGTCAGCCATAGCGGCTGACCTCCCTTTTTTATATGCAGCCTGGAAGAACAGGCATAAAGGAAGCAGCCCTCACCTTCATGCCCACCCTTGCGGGAAGCAATCTGTACCGGTGAGGGCTGCCTCTCAAAAAAAAGGACCTTCGGAAGTATAAAGTAATAAAATTGCCGACTCATGGCAATGGATTAATATATTGATTTTGATTAAAATATAGTATTGAGTGATTAATGTGTAAATGATGATGACTTAAGGAAAATCATCTGCGACCGGATATTCAAAAATAGACTTTCCTCATAGTAATTTTCATCCCGGTCAGTCATGCATCTTCCATATGGTTTACCTGTTTTTTTCTTCATTATAAACCTGGCAGTTCTGCCTATGTACCCTTGTCAGACAATTTTATTTCAACTATACTTTAAAAACAATTATTAAAATGTGCGTAGCGGGAGGAGCTGCCATTTTTGATGTTACAAAAATGATGATTTACACCAATTACACTGAGCCTGAATTAGATCACTTAGATCTGTGTATTTAAGATATTTCATGATTTGGAGATCTTCAAACCTTGTTACCTGGGGACCTTCATAATATTAAAAGGACTTGATACCAGTGCTTTTTGACTGTGAAGTGCTTTAAATTAGTGCTTCCTTATCAACGGAGTCGACCCGTGACATTTTAAATGTTCTTATGCAATTCGTCACTGCCACCACTGTCTTTTTAAAACTGGATATAGCAGCACTAAAATCAGATCATCTCTGACAACCGGGGTTTATAACTATTCTTTTGTTGAGACTATCCGTTGCTATCGATAAATTTTGTTTTTCCTGTGACCTGACCTTGCAGTTTATATAATAAATGATTCATTTATAAGGATATAGTTGCATTATTATTCTGTAAAGCGTAAATTTATAAAATAGACAAATAGTACATGAAATGTCTGACACTGATATTGAAAAAATAAGGTATCGTTCCTTTAATTTATAATGCTATGGATAAGTTATTAATTAAGATATTTATTGTTTCTATCGTCAGCCTGGCTTTGGTATTCTGTTCATGCAGGAAGAAGCCTACCGTTCCTTCTGTTACTACCACCGGTGTTACTTCCATAACCCGGACATCAGCAATTTCTGGGGGCAATGTCAAGGATGATGGAGGGTCTGAAGTCATTGCCAGGGGAATATGCTGGGGTGACTCTGAGAACCCTACAATATCAAACAGTACTACATCAGATGGAGTCGGTGTTGGGACATTTACAAGCAATCTTACTCAGCTTACCGTAGCAACGGAATACTATATCAGGGCATATGCTACAAATGAGGTAGGTACTGCTTACGGAGAGGAGCTGATATTTACCACAGAGGATTATGAGTCAGTCTGGACTGAAAATTTTGAGTCTTATAATGTAAATACATTTCCTGGTACCTGGATAAGAGACGCAAATGCTTATGACGCTGCACATAACTTTGTAACTAACAGTACTGCAAGTGAGGGAACTAAATCATTAAGTCTGTTTGGTCTTCTGGGTGGCTGCTGGGGTAGTCTTACATATCGGAGTCTTGAAACAACTGCACCTTTCATTATAGAAATTGACATTAAGAATGGCGATGAATATCTTTCCGGATGTCATCCACGCAGAGCTGAAGTGGTGTTAAAAAAAGAACCCTCCTGGACTTCTTCGGGAAGATACTTAATACAGTTTGCAAATGACGGTTATATGTATCTTGGAGGAGAAAAATCTGATGCCTACACAACCGGCACCTGGTATAAATTGAAAATAATATATGAAAGACCAACTTCAGGTGAAGTGAAATTAAGCTTCTGGAAGGATGGTGATTTTAAAGGAGACTTTATCATGCCGGCGTTAGCGGAAGAAGATCTGTTTACCTACTTTGGTCTGGTCGCTGAGGAGGGTACAGTGTGGTTTGATAATATTCGGGTAATGAGATAATAATAATGAGGAGTCTGCCACTAAATAACCTTGAGGCAGCGTTGTTTGAGCTCAGACTCTGGTCACAATATGGGTAGAAAATCCGGAATAATATTAATTGACTTTTTGAGAATATTATTTGCAGGGCGTTTATATAAAAATAGACCC
>QKGI01000021.1 GCA_003250475.1 Bacteroidota bacterium
TCTTTCCACCTGCAGGATCTCAAATCTTCCCTCCAGCCTGATATCCTGTGAGGAGCTCCCGGCCATGACCGTAAACCATCCCGGTTCAACTATCCATTCCATGTTGATGTCAGGCATCCGGAGCTCTTCCGGGGTCAGCGTGAACCGTACCCTCTTTGTCTCCCCGGGGGCAAGGCTTATACGTTCAAACCCACGCAGCTCCTTCTCGTAACGCGTTACCGAGCTCACCTCATCGCGGATATAGAGCTGTACCACCTCGTCCCCCGCCATTGCACCGCTGTTCCTGACATCAAAGGATATCTCCACATTACCTGCAGCGAACTGTTTCTCCGGGGTGATCAACAGGTTTGAATACTCAAAGGTGGTAAAGCTCAGCCCATGACCAAAAGGATAGAGCACCCCGTTTACCGTGGTGGCTGCATCGTCCTGTGCTGCCGGCTTATACGGGAAGCACATGGGTATCTGGCCGACCGACTTCGGGAATGTGACGGTCAGCTTCCCTCCCGGGTTATAGTCGCCGAAGATGATGTCTGCCACTGCCTCACCCCCGTATTTGCCGGGAAACCATGCCTCTATTATCGCCATGCAGTCGCGGTCTGCCCTGTTGACTGTAATGGCCCTGCCGTTCATGAGGACCAGTACGACTGGTTTCCCTGTCTCAATAATCTTATCGAGAAGCAGCTCCTGGTATCCTGCCAGGTCAAGGTCGGTGCGTGAGCGTGATTCACCCACGATATTATTGTCTTCGCCCAGGACCAGTATCACAACATCCGATCGCATGGCTTTTTCAACGGCTTCATCGATACCGGCCATATCTTCTGCCGTGGGCGGTGAAGGTAAGATCTCACTCTGGGGCCAGTTCCTGTCAGTAATATCGCACCCCCTGGCATAAAGCACCTCCGCCGTATTGCCCAGCTTCTCCCTGAAAGCCTCCAGGACAGACCTGTATTCTATCTTTTTAGGTCCGTACCTCGACAGTGACAGTGTCTTGTCTGTGGCGTTGGGCCCGGCAACCAGTATGGTCCTGGTTTTACTCCTGTCAAGAGGCAGAAAATTATCCTGGTTTTTTAGCAGTATCATCGATTCATAGGAAGCCTGCATGGATATTTTCCCGTATTCGGGATCAGCGTAAAGCATGTCAGCCGCATCCGGATTAACTATATAGGGCTCGTCAAACAGTCCCAGCCAGAACTTGGCCCACAGGACGTCGCGGACCCTGCTGTCGATCACCTCCATGGAGATCGATCCTTCCGCAATCAGTTCTCTTAAAGGAAGTATGTATGATTCCGGCGTCCGGAAGGTGGTGCGGACATTCATCCCGGCCTCAAGGGCCTGCCTGACGGCATCCTTATAGTCAGGTGCGACATGGTGTTTTGACCACAGGTATTCGAGCGCCTCACTGTCGGAGACAACGTATCCCCTGAATCCATACTCCTGTCGCAGCAGCTTTGTGAGGAACCGGTAAGAGCCTGTGACAGGCACACCGTCATAATCGTTATAGGAACTCATCGTTCCGTGAGCGTCTCCCTTCATGAAAGCCACGCGGAAAGGCTCCAGCAGCAGCGTCATCATCTCCCTCGCCGGTATCTGCGGATCGGTCCTGGTAGAGTGGTCTCTTCCTCCGATAGGTATGCTGTATGCGGCAAAATGCTTAGGTGTGGAGATAACATTATGATCTCCCTGTATCCCCAGCACCTGCTGAAGCCCGAGCTGGGCCACCAGGTAAGGGTCTTCACCGTAGCACTCCACAACACGTCCCCACCGCGGGTCACGGGCCACATCGAGTATCGGCGAGTAGACGTTGGTGAATCCCACGGCTTTGCTCTGCCGGCCGGTAATCTCACCGATCTTTGAAACAAGGGCTCTGTTCCATGTTGACCCCACCCCTATCTGCGGAGGAAAAAGCGTCGCTCCCGTAAAACAGGCTCCATAGATACCCTCGTTGGTGAAATCGACAGGGATACCCAGCCTTGTCTCCTCAATGAACCATCGCTGGATCTCATTGATAGCCCTGGCATGGGCAGCAGGGGGCCATGAGTAGACATCGGACCTGTAGCCGTTAAGCTGCTCGTCTATGTTTGCAATCCCGTCCTTCCATACCCTGTTCTTCCATTCAGGTGTCGGCAATGAGTCTGTCAATACCTTCCTGTAACCGTATAGTGTGGCCAGCTGGCAGGTCTTCTCCTCAACGGTCATCCTGCCCAGGAGATCCTCAACCCTCGTATCTATGTCGAGGGAGGGATCTTCATAAGGATCAACCGTCCCATTCTTGTTAAAATCTATCCACCCCTTCCTGTATATCGGGTTTGACCCGTAGGGATCATAGTGTGATTTCTTCTGCGGAAAGACCTGTTGTATGCCGCCCAGGGTAAAAATAACCGCCAGGGTAAGCACCCATGTTGATGATCTCATTATATTATTGTTTAATGACTTAATAATCAATGTTCTATAAAGAACGATGTATAGCCGGCCGGAGGACCCTCGTTTATCTCCACAGAGTCGACGGCTCCGGGGCCTCTCCTGCACCACTCGGCAAAGGTTTCCAGCTGAACCCTCGTTCCTTCAGCCTCGATATATACGCTTCCGTCAGACATATTCTTCACATAGCCTGTCACACCGGTCCTCCACGCCTCACGGGCTGCTCCCCACCGGAAGCCCACCCCCTGGACCATTCCCCTGATTTGCATCCTGTAAAGAAATCGTTTTTCCAATGCTTTAGGTAAAAACAGGTCTGACTGAAAAAGCTTTATTATAATTTTACCTCCAATTTAAGTTAAATTTATGCATTTTCCGACCGGCATCTGAGCTTATCGGAATCATTTCACATGTGAGGGATGAGATTTTGTCAGGCATATAAAGGGGAGAGAGCAGGATGAAGAAGAGATGGAAAATTACACTGGCGCTGGTTGCCCTGCTGGTCCTTCTTCCGGCATTGTTCATAGGCTCCGTGTACACAGGGGTGTTTGGCCATCTTCCCGGGGAGCGGGAGCTGAAGGGTTACAGGAACGCCACCGCCTCGCTTGTACTTGCCTCCGGGGGGGAAGCCATCGGAAAGTTTTATCTTGAGAACAGGACCTCCATCACCATCGACCAGATCCCCGGGTACCTCATTGATGCCCTTATCGCTACTGAGGATATACGTTTCCATGAGCACTCGGGCATTGATTCCAGGAGCCTGTTCAGGGTCCTCTTCAAGACGATCCTTTTCGCCGACCGCGGGTCAGGAGGGGGCAGCACCATCACACAGCAGCTGGCAAAGAACATGTACGGCAGGAAAGACTACCTGTTGTTCTCCCTCTTTGTTAACAAGACCAGGGAGGTGCTGCTGGCGAAACGTCTTGAAAAGGTCTTCAGCAAGGATGAAATACTGGCTCTCTACCTGAATACCGTCTCCTTCGGGGAGAACATATTTGGCATTGAGGCAGCCGCCCACAGGTATTTTAATAAAAACACCGGCGACCTCACCATTGAGGAGTCCGCTGTACTCATAGGGATGCTGAAGGCCAACACCTCATTCAATCCCCGGATCAATCCCGGCAATGCCGAAAAGCGGAGGAATGTGGTACTCAGCCAGATGAAGAAATACGGGTACCTTGATGGCAGGGTGACGGACTCGTTGTGTCGCCTGCCGCTGCGCCTCAGCTACAACAAGTATGATATTTCCGGGCCGGCTGACTACTTCATGGTTAGAGTGAAGAAGGAGGCCGGTCATATTCTTGACGGTATCGCGGGATACCGGGACAGGCACTGGAACCTGGAGACAGACGGGCTCATCATTAACACAACGCTTGTTCTGCCCCTTCAGCAGGCCGCCGGCGATGCTTTCAAAACCCATCTTGCCAGGATGCAGAAGAGGCTTGATGAGCAATACGCTACCTCTTCAGGAAGGAGGGCGCTAAAGGACATTCCTGACAGTCTCAGGCAGATGGTGACTACTCTTCATGCCGGTCTGCTGGCCCTGGACCCTGTCACGGGTGCTGTAAGGGCCTGGCAGGGAGGCATTGACTTCCAGACACAACCCTATGACCAGATACTGGCCCGCCGTCAGCTGGCATCGGTCTTCAAGCCTTTCATCTATGCTGCAGCCCTGGAGGATGGCATGGAACCATGCCGTTATCTTGACAACGACTCCGTCACTCTTTCAGGCTTCGATAACTGGAGCCCCGAGAACTACAACCACTCCTACGGGGGCAGATATTCGCTGGCAGGAGCCCTGGCACAGTCGATGAATATACCCACGTTCAGTCTCTACCTGATGATAGGTTTTGACAAGGTCAACAGGCTGTGGACGGACATGGGGTTCTCTTTTCCCCTGGAGGACATGCCGTCACTTGCCATGGGGACTGCCGAGGCAAGTATCCTGGAGGTTGCCAGGGCCTATTCCTCCTTTACCAACGGAGGGCTGAAGATCGATTCATACTGTATTGAATCCATATCGACCCCTGACGGGCAGGTACTGTGGCAGCATGAACCGGATCCGGAGGAGGAGCGGGTGTTGTCAGAGAGGTCAGCCACGCTGATGAGTGCCATGTTACAGAAAGCTATAAGGGAGGGTACCGGTGCCTCTGTTCACAGTGTGTATAATGTGACAGTGCCCCTGGCAGGCAAGACCGGCACCTCGCAGGATTATGCCGATGCCTGGTTTGCTGCATTTAACCCGGGGCTGGTGATCGTCAGCAGGGTTGGCGCCTCCTCACCGGCAATTCACTTTAACACCGGCAGCTACGGATCAGGCAGCGCCCTGGCACTGCCCCTGGTGGCTTTGACACTGAAGAAGGCAGAAGCAGAGCCTGAGCTGAAGAGACTGATAGATACCCCCTTCCCTGACCTGCCCCCGGAGCTGGCCCTGGCACTTGACTGCCCCGACTTCAGGGAGAAGACATTCTTCGACAGGATAATAGACCTCTTCAGGGAAGACAGGACAGACTATTATAATGCAGGAAAACGAAGAAAATACATCCGTGGAAGAATCATCAGACGATAAAATTCATCAAAACTTCATTTTACTTTTATTCCTTGCGTCGCTGTAGATAAAACCAAAACGAAACGAATATGAAAAAAGGCGTATTAATCCTGTTGGCTGCTGCACTGGTTCTTATTTCAGGAGCGTGCACCGAGACAGCCAGAACCGGAAGACTGGTACTCAAAGTTACTGATGCCCCGTTTGATATCAGTAGTATCGAATCTGCAACAGTAACCATAACCAGGATAGAGCTTAAAAAAGTAGGCGACGGAATCAGTGATGGCAATTCGTTTATTACTCTCTCAGAGGATACTGTCACTCTTGACCTTATTGACCTGAGAAACGGCGTGACCGAGACATTACTGGATATGGATATCCCCGGAGGCTCGTATGACATGGTCCGTTTGTATGTCGACGAAGCCGGGCTCAAGCTGAATGACAATGATGAAATCTTCACTGTCAAGGTGCCAAGCGGAAGCCAGACAGGAATAAAGATCCATCTCAGACCTGCCCTGGAAGTGTCAGAGGGTAACCTCTCCGAGATTCTTCTGGACATCGATCTCTCGAAGTCATTCGTCCTGAGAGGCAACCTGAGCCACAACAACGGATTTATTTTCAAGCCTGTTATCAGGGCGGCAAATATGGCAAAGGCAGGCTGTATACAGGGAATGGTCACCGACACATCGGCAGTGAAGATACAGGACGCCACCGTATGGATTGAGCAGGACACGGTCTTTGCCACTACCTTCTCCGATACCCTGGGTTATTATGCCATCATCGGCGTTCCCCCGGGCGAGTGGTCAGTACTGGCAACCAAAGACGGATATGATACGGTACGGTATGACGGTGTCAGTGTCATTGCAGGAAACAAAACCATACAGAATTTCGAGCTGACCAAGAAGTAATTTACCATTCAGCGTTAGTATTGCATAGACTGAGGCCGTTCCTTTCCGGGAACGGCTTTTGTTTATGCCATAGTTTTTACTAAATTTGAATTTCAGCCTGAAATAGAGATACCGGAAACGGACACCGGTGATTAACACTAAAACATAACATACCTTGAAAAGAAGAAAAATACTGCTTGTGACCGCGATGGTTGTGGCAGCAGTGTCAATAGTGGTATCCTGTGCTGTCAATCCGGTTACCGGGAGAAAGCAGATAATGCTTATGTCGGAAGCCCAGGAGATAGCACTGGGTATCTCGTATGATCCGCAGGTCCTGTCAACCTTCGGGCTTTATGAAAGTCCTGAGTTACAGACTTTCGTACAGTCGAGGGGCACAGAGATGGGCAAGATCTCCCACCGTCCCAATCTTGAATACCATGTCAAGGTTGTTGACTCACCTGTGGTGAACGCCTTTGCCGTTCCCGGGGGATATATCTACCTGACACGGGGTATCCTGGCCCAGCTGAATAACGAGGCGGAGCTGATGGGTGTGCTGGGGCACGAGATGGGGCACATTGCGGCACGTCACTCCGTCAGCCAGCAGACGAAGCAGCAGCTCGGCACACTGCTTCTGATAGGGGGAATGATAGCCTCCGAGAAGTTTGCCAGTTATGCACAATATGCCCTGCAGGGCATGGAGCTGCTCTTCCTGAGCTTCAGCCGCGAGGACGAGCGCCAGGCTGATGAGCTTGGATGTGAATATGCCTCCAGGATGGGTTTTGATGCCACCAGGATGGCCGACTTCTTTAATGTGCTCAATAAGATGAACATGGCACATTCCGAGGGAGGGGTACCGACGTTTCTCTCCACCCACCCCGATCCGGGCGACCGTTACAATGCTGTCCTTAAAAGCTCTAAGAAATGGCAGGACAGCCTCGGGCTGCCATCATACAAGGTAAACAGGGATTCCTATCTCCAGCTTATCGATGGCATTATATACGGAGAAGACCCGAAGCAGGGATACACCGTCAGCAATATCTTTTACCATCCTGAACTAAAGATCAGGTTCTCGTTCCCTTCCGGGTGGACACTCACGAATGCCCCGACACAGGTAACGATACAACCCTCTGACGGAAAGGCATTGATGCTTCTCTCACTCGCCAAAGAGAAGACGCTTCAGGCTGCCGCCGACAGCACCCTTGCCGCCTATGGCCTTCAGCTTCAGCAGATGGAAAAAAAGACTGTCAACGGAATGCCTGCTATAATTACATTATCGAAGCAACAAAACCAGGATCAGTCGACAGGTGCCGTAAGCACAAATGTCGTTCTCTCTTACTTCATCGAAAACAACTCGTCTATTTACGCATTAATGGGTGTCGCTTCCGAAGCTGACTTTCCAGCCTATTCCACCACCATGGAAGCATCGATGAAGACGTTTGACAGGCTGACAGATCCGGCAAGACTGAACGTCAAGCCCAGGAGGGTATATGTTAAGAAGGCCCCGCGGGCAGGAACACTGGCTAACACACTGACCTACTTCGGCATGAAGCAGGACATGATGGATGAGCTTGCACTGCTGAATGACATGGCACTGAATGACCAGGTGTCAGCAGGTAAACTGATTAAGATAGTATCTGAATAAAACTTACGAAATTGGCTGAACAGACATTCGGAAAGCCAGGCAACAGGACCTGGATAGACAAAAACTGGCTATATGTGAAGTACACAGCTATTGCCATCTTTATCCTGTTACTCCTTGTCACAACCCTTTTCCAGATCCAGCCTGAAGAGGTAGGCATCATTACCCGCTTCGGGAAATATGTGCGTAAGGTTGAGTCAGGGCTCAATCTGAAAGTGCCTGTTATCGAGAAGCTCTACAAGGTAGCCGTCGAAAGGCAGCAGAAGGAAGAGTTTGGCTTCAGGACCACCATGCCGGGTATACGGTCGGAATACACGAAGGCGGGGACAACGGATGAGTCACTCATGCTGACGGGCGATCTTAACCTCGCCGATGTGGAGTGGGTGGTGCAGTACCGTATCGATGACCCCTACAGTTACCTGTTCAGGGTCAGGGAGCCCAGGGTTGCCCTCCGTGATATCTCGGAGGCTTCCATGCGGGAGATAGTGGGTGACCGCACCGTAAATGAAGTATTGACGGTGGGAAGGGCTGAGATAGCATCCAGCGTCCATCAGAAGATCCAGACCCTGTGCACCGAATATTCCCTGGGGATCAGGATTGAGCAGGTGGTGTTGCAGGATGTAAACCCTCCTGACCCGGTGAAGGATGCGTTCAATGACGTCAACCAGGCTGTGCAGGAGAGAGAGACGCTCATCAACCAGGCACGCTCGGAATATAATAAAGTCATCCCCAGGGCCAAGGGTCAGGCTGAAGAGACAATACAGCAGGCTGAGGGATATGCCACCGAAAGGGTTAATAACGCCCTTGGGGAATCATCCCGCTTTAATGCTCTCTATTATGAATATGTCAAGGCACCCGAGGTGACCAAACGCAGAATATATCTCGAGACCATGGAAGAGATAATCCCGAAAGCCGGAAACAAGATAATCACTGATGAAAACGGCAACAACCTTCTGCCGCTTCTCCAGATGCAACTTAACTCAAAAAAATAACCCATGACCTCAAAAAACATCAGACTGATTGTTACGCTGTCCGTGCTTCTTGCTGCCTTCGTGCTGATACTGGAGTGCGTCTACATGGTCAAAGAGACTGAACAGGTTGTGGTAACCCAGTTCGGTAAGCCTGTGGGTGAAGCCAAGACCACCCCAGGGCTGAAGCTTAAGGTACCGTTTATACAGAGGACCAACTATTTCGAGAAGAGGTATATGGAGTGGGACGGCGATCCTAACCAGGTTCCCACCAAAGACAAAAAGTTCATCTTTGTCGACACCTATGCCCGCTGGCAGATAACCGACCCGCTGCAGTTTTTCAAGAGGCTGACGGATGAAAGAGGGGCACAGTCGAGGCTGGCTGACATCCTTGACGGGGAGACACGTGATCATATAGCAGGCCATAACCTGGAGGAGATTGTCCGTTCGGTAAACAGGACTCCTGTCTCGTCGGGGCTCATAGGTGAAGAGACGGGTGACACGCTGACAGATATCAATACCGGCAGGCAGAAGATCGAGGACATGATACTTAAATCGGCTAATGAGAAGGCAAAGGATCTTGGCATTGTTATACTTGATGTAAGGATCAAGCGCCTGAATTATGTCGAGGAGGTCAGGACCCAGATTTATGAGCGTATGAAGAGCGAACGGTACCGTATAGCCGAGAGGTTCCGTTCAGAAGGACAGGGTGAGGCTTCAAAGATAAACGGTGAAAAGGAGCGTGATCTCAAAACCATACAGTCAGAAGCTTTCCGAAAGGCTGAAGAGATACGAGGCCGTGCCGATGCCAGGGCTGCAGCAATATACGCCAGTGCCTATGACAAAACAGCGGCATCACGTAACCTCTACGGCTTCATGAAGTCGATGGAGGCATTCCGTACGACATTCGACTCCACCACCACCTTAATACTGTCAACTGACAGTGAGCTTTATAAGTACCTGAACGGGTTCAACTGATTCCCTTACCCGTTATTTATTGCAGGAGTATTGTGACGGCAGGCGATGCATGGTCTAAGCATTGCCTTTGTTGGTCAACACCAGACGCCTGTACATCAAAACAAACTTGCCTCAGGGAACCTCCGCGCTTATTTTAGCCGTATAAATGAGTAACAAATGGCTCATAGCCAACTCAGATGTAAGAAAAAATGAAACCGTATTATCAAATAACAGCAGAAGGAATAGGTATTGTATTGCTCCGGAAAAGAAAGATTGCTAAAGCACTTCGCAGGTGGTTGCGTGAAAAAGGTTTGTCCTACGAGTACAATTTTTACATCCAATAATCTTTCAAATACAGGTTCTGTTTAACACATTTCCGGAGTAAGAGGAGCCGGTCCGAAAGGCCGGCTCCTCTCATTTCATACCATAATAAAGGCCGCAGTCGCAAGACTGCAGCCTTTCTGTTTAATATCTGACCTGTGTGCCTGCCTAGCCCCTGTCGGGAAAAAGCCTGCGCCACCAATGGTATCTCTTAATTCTTGCCATAATTTAATTACCTGCAAATATGCAAACAATTTTCATTAAGAAATATTGTAAGAGATGTTATTTTTTCAGAAGGTCACGAATCTCCCTGAGAAGGAGTACTTCATCACTCGGCGGGGGAGGTGCTGCAGGCGGAGCTGCGGGAGCCGCCTCTTCCTTCCTCTTGAGACTGTTCATTCCCTTTATCACAATGAAGATGCAGAATGCAACAATAAGGAAATCGATTACAGTCTGTATGAACATCCCGTAATTTATTGTTACCTCACTGACGGCCGGCTTCAGTACCGTGGCTCCATCCATCACTGCATCATGGCCCTTCTGCAGAACAGCCTTGAGATTGGTGAAGTCGACCTTGCCGAGAAGCATCCCCAGGGGAGGCATAAGAACGTCATTCACCAGTGATGTGATGATCTTTCCAAAAGCACCACCAATAATAATACCAACAGCCATATCAAGCATATTGCCCTTAACAGCAAATTCCTTGAATTCTTTGATCATTCCCATAATTTGAAGTTTTTAGTTAGAAATAATAATCAGGCTAACACATATCAAATATAACAAATAGGTATAATAAAATATAAAGTCATCAAAATCAATATTTGACAACTATAATTCCAGCCATGATATAAATTTTAACTATCTTACAGATTAGACCGGGAATATAAGTGCCCCTTTAGTTATTAACCCTTTTAAATCCTAAAAAAATGGCAGTATTAAAAGTAATTGAGATCCTTGCATCCTCACCCGTTAGCTGGGAAGATGCAACAGCTTCTGCTGTGAAGGTGGCAGCCAAAACAGTCAAGGAGATACGGTCCGTTTATGTACAGGACCAGAGCGCAGTGGTGGTCAAAGACAAGATCACCGAATACCGGGTAAATACAAAAATAACATTTGAAGTAATTTAAGTACGGGACTCATTTCATTCATTAAGAGTGCAGGAGCCAAAATCTCCGGGATGGGAAAAACCGAAACGGGGAAAAGCCCTCCTGATTACCTGGCATATCAGGAAATTCATTTTTGATTTAAGCAGAGGCAGGTCTGATGCCTGCCTTTGAAATTTATGCACCCGCGCAGGAAGACGACAGTAACATCAGTGGTCATGCCTGCCTTCAGGATATTAAAGCATTACATTAGTATTTAAAATGTTGTTATATTTGACCCCGTGAGAAGCATACGGAAGATAGCCCCTTTTATTTCTGCAGCACTGATAGTTCTTGTTGTATCAGGCAGCCTGGGTTATACCCTGGTGAAGCATAACTGTATGCATTGCGGGACGGATGAGATAATCGCCATGGTCGGAGCAAATGATGATGAGGATTTTTGCTGCTGCACCCACTCCGGAGCTGAAGGCACACACCATCACAGCAACGGCGAGGCGGTCTTTTCTGACGACTGCTGTTCACATGAGGCAGAGAGGATCGTGACTGACGAACTGGTGCGTAGTGAAGTACAGGATGAGCTTATTCCATACTTCGAGGCAGCAATGGTCATAGCAAGAATCCCCGAACTGCCCGAACCGGGCTACACTACGGTCTTCCGTGACAATCCGTTCCACAGGGGGCCTGATCTGACAAAAATGATCTGTCAGATAAGATCGTGAATCTTTTACCGGAAAAATAAATTACGGGCCAGAGCCATTCCGGTCACCGTAGTTTATTGCTTATCTATCACAGGGATCTCCATGCGATGACCCTGGTGGTCGTGACCATTTTCAATTTCAACAACAGTTCCCTTGAAAACCATATGTTCCAAACACAATCAGGTATAAAAAGAATTCTGAGGACATACCGGGCCTCCTGCCCGGCAGGAAAGGCTATGGGACTTTATAAAGCCATTAAAAAAACATGAAACACATTATATTACCATTCATTTTTATGATCATCCCTGTTCTGTCAGTTGCCCAGGGCAGGATAGAGGGCAAGGTGATGATCTCCGGTGCTGATGGAGCTCCGGATAATACAGGCCTTCCCGGTGCCAATGTCGTCTGGGCCGGGACTACCACCGGGGTGACGACAAACGCTGCCGGTTACTTCACAATGAAGAAAATAAAGGGTAAGGATCTCCTTGTTGCCAGCTTCGTCGGTTATACTACCGATACCGTCATGATTGCCCCGGGTGACGACTATGTTGAAATCCTGCTAAAAGAGAACAGCATGCTCAGTGAGATAACGGTTGTCGCCCGTGCCACCGGAGCACATATTGACAGGGATGCAACAATAGCAACCGTCAAGATCACCGGCGCGGAGCTGTGCAAGGCGGCCTGCTGTAACCTCTCCGAAAGCTTTGTAACCAATGCTTCGGTGGATGTGAACTATGCTGACGCCGCTACCGGTGCAAAACAGATACAGCTCCTGGGCCTTGCAGGCTCTTATGTGCAGATACTCACTGAAAATATACCGTCGATGTACGGGCTCGGGGCAGCCTATGGCCTCAGTTATATTCCCGGGCCCTGGATGGAATCCATACAGGTATCCAAAGGAACATCTTCCGTGCGCAACGGCAACGAGTCCATCACCGGCCAGATCAATGTAGAGTATAAAAAACCCGCTACAAGTGACAAGGTCTTTGTCAACGGGTTTGTAAGCGATGCCGGGAAATTCGAATCGAATGCCGACGCCTCCGTCAGACTCAATGAGTTCTGGAGTACGATGATCCTCGGCCACGGAGAGGCACAGTCAGGCGCCAGGGATCATAACAATGACGGCTTCCGCGATGAACCCGATATAAGGCAGTATAGCTTCATGAACCGCTGGGACTACCTCAGTAACAATCTTACCTTTCGTGTGGGTGTCAAATATATGAAAGAGGAGCGTATCGGAGGCCAGTTCACCTATGACCGCAACAGCGACAATACATGGGACGACGGATACGGTATTGACATCGGCACTGAACGTGCTGAAGCATTCACGAAGGTCGGGGGTGTCTTCGGACCGGAAGACAAGATGTCGGTCGGCTGGATACAGAGCATAGCTTATCATGACATGAACTCATGGATGGGTTTTAACACCTATGATGCCACGCAAAAGAGCTACTACACCAACCTTCTCTACCAGTACTTCCCGGGTGAGAAACATACCATTGACGCAGGAGCAAGCTACCGTTATGACCATTATGATGAGATGCGGGGTGCATACCTCCCCGTCACGGAGAATGTGTTGTCGCAGATGGACAGCGAGACCATAGAATCAGTTCCCGGAGTCTTTCTGCAGTATACTTATACCGACTCTGCGAAAATGACCCTTCTTGCCGGTGTCAGGTACGACTTCTACAGAAATCATGGAGCCCAGTTTACTCCCCGCATCCACCTGCGCTACGAGATAACCCCAAAGATGACGCTCAGGGCCTCTGCCGGAAAAGGTTTCCGCACAGTGCATGTCATGGCTGAGAACATGTTCTACCTGGCAAGCAGCAGGGACATAGTGATTGCTGACGACCTCGATATTGAGGAAGCCTGGAATGTAGGTGTTAACCTCACAGGATATATCCCGATGGGAGACCGTGAGCTGAGAATCTCGGGCGAAGCATACCGCACCAGCTTTATCAGGCAGATAGTGACCGACCTGGATTCCGATATCCACCAGGTACTCTTTTATAATCTCAACGGCAGGTCATGGTCCAATGTCTTCCAGCTGGAAGCACAACTACAGCCGGTGGCAGGACTGGATATCACCGCCGCCTGGCGATGGAACGACGTATGGCAGACTATCGGGACCGAACTGCGCGAGAAACCCCTCACCTCACGCTACAAGGGACTGCTGACGGCATCATATACGACACGGATGAGAAAATGGCAGATAGATTATACTCTGCAGTACAACGGCCCGGGCAGGATACCGTCGACAATGGCTAATCCCGAACCATACAGAAGAGACGACTACTTTAATGCCTACCCGGTCATGAATGCCCAGATAACAAAATTCTTCAGGACCTGGAGCGTATACATCGGGGCAGAAAACATAACAGGCTCAAGACAGCATGATGCCATCATCGCAGCAGATAATCCCTTCGGTGATTATTTTGACTCGGGAATGATATGGGGGCCGGTACATGGCCGCAAACTGTACGCCGGCTTCAGGTTTGCACTGGAACGTAATCAGAATTAATAATCCTTAATAAATATCCTTTGAAATGAAAAAACATCTGATCATCACAACAGCATTGCTTCTCCTCTTTTCGGCAGGATCGCTGTCGGCACAGGAGAAGAACAAGAAAGAACTGTCCACGGTCAAATTCGAGACGAGCATCGACTGTGAGAACTGTGTTAATACAATAATGAAAAACCTGCCCTTTGAAAAGGGAGTCAGGGATGTGAAATGCGACCTGGCAACCAAGGAGGTCACCGTTCAGTATCAGAAGGAAAAGACCGATACCGGGAAACTGAAAAGGGCAATAGAGAAACTGGGATACACTGCCACCGAGAAAGGGGAAAAGCAAAAGCCCGCCGGAAATAAAAAATAATAACCTACTTTTGGGTATTGTTGCTTAGTTTCTGAACCTAAAAACAAAACCCATGAAGTCAAAAGGCCTTGTTCTGTGCATCACGGCACTAATGATTATTGCCGTGATCACAGGCTGCAAAACCAAAACCCCGGCATCAACCTCCCTGCCAAGGAGCACCCCTGAAGCAGAAGGGGTCTCTTCGGAGGCACTCATGGCTTTCTTCGACTCAGCTGCCGTGGGCAAGCATGAGTTTCACAGCATCATGATCATCCGCCACGGCAAGGTTATTGCCGAAGGATGGTGGAACCCCTATGGGCCGGAACTGAGGCATACCCTCTATTCCACCAGCAAGAGCTTTACCTCGACTGCTGTCGGTTTTGCCGTGACGGAGAAGTTACTCAGCCTCGACGACAGTGTAATATCATTCTTTCCTGACCAGGTTCCGGATACGGTATCACCCTATCTCTCCGACATGACGGTGAAGGACCTTCTTATGATGTCAGCAGGCCAGTCGCCTGATCCTACTTCAAGGATAACCTCCTCATCCAAAGACTGGGTGAAGGATTTCCTTGCCACGCCTGTGCTGAAAGAGCCGGGAACAGAATTTCTTTACAACTCGATGGCTACTTTCATGCTCTCGGCAATAGTGCAGAAGGTCACCGGGGAAAGGGTTGCCGACTATCTCCAGCCGAGGCTCTTCGGGCCGCTGGGCATAGAGGGATATGACTGGGAGATAAGTCCAAAGGGTTTTAATACCGGAGGATGGGGCCTGCGGCTGAAGACAGAGGATATGGCAAAGTTCGGGCTCCTTTATCTCAGGAAAGGAATGTGGAACGGTGTTCAGATAATTCCCTCATCGTGGGTTGAAGAGGCCACAACATTCAAGATCGACCAGGCACCGGATGCGACGCCCGAGATAAGAAAAAGAAGCGACTGGATGCAGGGTTACTGCTATCAGTTCTGGCGCTCCCGTAATGACGCCTTCAGGGCTGACGGGGCCTACGGGCAGTTCATAATAGTGATGCCTGACAAGGATGCCGTCGTAGCCATAACAGCCGAGTCGCCTGACATGCAGGATGAAATCAACATGGTCTGGAAGTACATCCTCCCAGCCATTCAGGAAGAGCGGCTGCCTGAAGATAAGGCAGCCTCCGGCAGGCTTAAACAGAGGCTCGCTTCGCTGTCGCTGCCTGTACCGGCAGAGAGACCCGACTCACCACTGGCTTCACAGATTACCGGCAAAACATTTATCCTTGATGAAAACGCCGGTGAACAGAGCACCTTCACTCCCCTGTTTTCAGGTGACACATGCACTCTCTCAGTTACAGCCGGGGGAGTGGAATACAATATCCCGTTCGGCAGGGGCAGATGGGTGACCTCCAAGACCGATCTTGACGGGCCCAATCTCATCAGCAGACGAGGGGCAGTGAAAAAGAATATCATAGCAGGAGCTTACGGGTGGACTGATGATAATACGCTTGAAATGACACTCAGGTACATAGAGAGCCCTCATCGCATACTTATCAGGTGTGACTTTGACGGGGATGACATTGTTGTAAACAGATGGATCAGCACCCCTCCCGGGTATGACCTGCCTGAGGTCACGGGTACGGCAAAGCCTTAGTGAAGAAGCCTCTCAGCCTCCACCGGGTATGCCGGCCAGATCCCTGATGACTACCGAGGCACAGACAATGCCGAAGGCAGCAGGCATATATGACATCGTTCCCACGCTCGAAGCCTTGTTGTTCTCGTCAGAGCCGCGAATAATAAGCTCCTTGTCGACAACCTCGGGACTGTAAACAGCAGGGAAACCACTGTGCACTCCCAGCTTGTGGAGTTTCTTCCTGAGCATCCGTGCCAGGTTACAGAAGTTCGTCTCCGAAATATCTGCCACCCTGATGGATGTAGGATCATACTTGCCTCCTGCTCCCATGGAACTGACAACCCGCAGGTTGAGCCTGAGAGAATGATATATCAGGAAGACCTTCGGCGACAGGGTGTCGATGGCATCAACGACATAATCATATTTCTCCTCTTCAAGGATATCTATCATCCTCTGGTCACGGATAAACTCAGGTATAATTCTCAGCTTCAGGCCGGGGTTGATGTCCATGAGCCTCTCTCCCATCACCTCGGCTTTTCTCCTGCCGGTGGCTGACACCAGGGCAGGCAGCTGCCTGTTCCTGTTGGCGCTGGTGACCCTGTCGCCATCTATGATTGTCATCCTCCCCACTCCTGCCCTGCAGATGACCTCCGCAGCCCACGAGCCTACACCGCCGAGCCCGGCGACAAGGACATGAGAGTCAGTAAGCCTTTGTATGGCTTCGGTCCCAATAAGCATCTCACTGCGCGACAGCCAGTCTTCCATCAGAGCCTGAAGTTGAAAAGTGTATTGAAATTTTTTCTTATTAGTCCGGCCGCCTCATCCTCTGAACATTCCGCAGTCATAGCATAGTGCCTGTAAACCTCAGCTATCGATCTCCCGGAGTCGTCCGTTTCGAGTAAGATCCTGTCATGGCTCACTGCTTTCAGTATCTCAGCAGAGATGCCCTCCCGTCCCAGGGAGAACCAGAACCCCTGGTCATCCAGCGAAGCTGCCAGGCTGCTGCTGCCCCTGAATCCATGGATAATCCATGGTCTGTCAGGCTTTATCTCCCTGTAGGCACGCAACAGCTCATCCCATCCCCTGACACAGTGGATCACCACAGGTTTATGCATCTCCGCAGCTATTGAGGCCTGAAAAATAAACACCCTGTACTGCAGCTCACCCTGTACCCCCCTGGTATGGTCAAACCCAGCCTCACCGATCAGCACCACATGCGGATGTGCAGAGGTAAGAATGAATTCTGTCTGCAGCTGTTCATGATTGTCCCCGGTGAGCTGCCATGGGTGTATGCCTGCCGAGAACAGTGTGTTTTCAGGGAAGTCAGCCGGGACATCCTCGCCGGCCGTAAGGTTCATTATGGCCAGGGTGTCATTGTCTGCGCACTGCCTGTGCGTGTGAAAATCGATATATCTTATTTTACTGTCAGGATTCATGACGCCACTGATGACAACCGCCTGATCCCGTCATCCAGGCGTCGCAGCGTCTCCTCACGGCCGGTAAGCTCAACGATATCAAACAGATGCGGACCACGGGAGGCACCAACCATCAGCAGCCTGAAGAGATTGAGGATCATCCCGGTATTATACGATCCTGCTGCTATCCACTCCTTCACCCTCTTTTCCAGGGCTTCCGATGTGAACTGCTGCTCACCGGCAATGACGTCACGCAGTTCACGCATCAGCATGGGTGAGTCATCGTTCCATCTTTTCTTAATAACATCCCTGTCATAGCTTTCCGGGGCAACAAAGAAGAAGTCGGCCTCATGCCAGAGATCCTTTACGAAACTTGCCCTCTCCTTTACCAGCGAAACTATTCTCCTGAGGGTCTCCTCACCCGGGTGAAATCCCTTTTCAACGACCAATGGCATGAACAGGGTAGCCAGCTCCTCGTCGCTCTTCATCTGGAAATACCTGTTGTTAAACCACTTCGCCTTCTCCGGGTCAAACCGTGAGCCTGATTTGCCCACCCTCTCAATGGTGAACGCGGCAACCAGCTCCTCCATAGAGAAGATCTCCTGGTCGGTGCCGGGGTTCCATCCCAGCAGGGCCAGCATATTCACAAAGGCATCAGGGAAATAACCCTCCTCCCTGTATCCCGTGGCCGTCTCACCGTAAGGCCAGTAAAGAGGGAATACCGGAAATCCCATCTTGTCACCGTCGCGTTTGCTTAGCTTGCCTTTGCCTGTGGGCTTCAGGAGCAGCGGAAGATGGGCGAAGAGCGGTGCCTCCCACCCTAAGCTGCGGTAAAGCATCACATGCAGGGGCAGTGACGGAAGCCATTCCTCGCCCCTGATGACGTGGGAAATCTCCATCAGGTGATCGTCAACGATATTAGCCAGGTGATATGTAGGCATGCCGTCAGACTTGTAGAGAACCTTGTCGTCAAGTGTGGATGTGTTGACAACAATGTCGCCCCTGATAAGGTCGGAGAAGCTTATCTCCTCATCAGCAGGCATACGGTACCGTATCACATAACCTTCGCCGGAAGAGAGACGGCGTTTTACCTCATCGGCTGGCAGGGTCAGCGAGTTGCACATGCCTGAGCGGGTAAGGCAGCCATAATTAAAGGTCTCACCCCTCGCCTCATGCTCCTGTCTCAGTTTCTCAAGCTCCCCGGGGGTGTCGAAGGCGTAATAGGCATCTCCCTTGCTTATCAGCTCATTGGCGTATTCGTGGTAGATCTCTTTCCTGTCACTCTGCCTGTAAGGGGAAAAAGGACCTCCTTCCCTTATGCCCTCGTCAACCTTTATACCGGCCCAGTCAAGGGCATCCATAATGTATTCCTCAGCGCCCTCCACATACCTTGTCTGGTCAGTGTCTTCTATGCGCAGTATGAATGTACCCCCGTGGTGTTTCGCAAAGAGGTAGTTATAAAGAGCTGTGCGGACTCCCCCGATATGAAGCGGACCGGTGGGACTGGGAGCAAAGCGCACACGTATCTGTTTGTCTGTCATTTCTTTCACCTTAACAGGATATTAAATAAATGCCCGGCAGAAACTGGTGTTACGTCTGCCACTGCATTCCACGGCAAAGATAGATATTATGTGCTGAAGCACAATTTGACTGTCGGTCTCACATCAAAAATCATACTTTACAAATCTTATTTGTATTACTTTTACATCATAACGTTTTAATCATCAGCCAGAATGAACACGATGAAAGCACTCGTCAAGGCCAAGGCCGCCAAGGGATTATGGATGCAGGAAGTTCCTATCCCGGAGCCCGGATACAATGATGTGATAATTAAAGTCAGGAAATCGGCAATATGCGGTACCGATCTGCATATCTACGAGTGGAATGAATGGGCGCAGAACACCATCAGGGTTCCTATGACGATCGGCCATGAGTATATGGGCTATGTCTATAAAGCAGGCCCCGGTGTGACCAATGTCAGGATCGGGGACAGGGTCACAGGCGAAGGTCACCTGTTCTGCGGCACCTGTCGTAACTGCCGCCGCGGGAGGGAGCATGTATGCGAGAACACCGTGGGAATAGGGGTACACATCGACGGCTCTTTCGCAGAGTATGTAAAGGTACCCGCACGTAATGTGGTGCTTCTTGATCACCGCATACCCGACGACTGGGCTGCCATCATGGATCCTTTTGGCAATGCCACCCATACTGCACTGGCTTTTCCCCTGCTGGGCGAAGATGTACTTATCACCGGTTCGGGCCTCATAGGCAGTATGGCCGTTGCCATTGCCCGGTTTGCCGGCGCACGTAATGTTGTGGCCACCGACCTGAGCGAGTACCGCCTTGAACTGGCTAAGAAGATGGGGGCAACAATGGTTGTCAACCCCAAAAAGGGAGAAAAGATTCATGATGTCCTTGAACCCCTTCATATGAAGGGTTTCGACGTGGGGCTTGAGATGTCCGGATCACCCGCCGCCTTCCGTGAGATGATAGCCAACATGTACAACGGATCCAACATTGCATTGCTAGGCATACTACCCTCGGACTTCGAGGTGCCATGGAATGATATTATTTTCAAGGCGTTGACCCTCAAGGGCATCTATGGCCGTGAGATGTGGGAAACATGGTATAAGATGCAGATGATGATCATCGGAGGCATCAATCTCGACCCGATAATTACACACCGGTACTCTATCGACGATTTCCAGAAAGGATTTGACGTGATGGAGGAGGGAAACTGCGGAAAGGTCATCCTGAACTGGGAAGAAGGAAGTTAAGGTCTGAAGGTCTGAAGGCCCCGGCACTTCGTGTGCGGGGTTTCAGAGCTTCGCTCTTCGCTTTTCAGTCTGAAGTCTGAAGTCTGAAGGTCTGAGGTCTGAGGTCTGAAGGTCTGAGGTCTGAAGGTCGTGCAGTCTTGCAGTGGGGACAGCCGTGACGGTCTTGAGGTGAGTTATCAAAGCTTCTCTCAGGCTTTGTAAAAATCCTCTCCTTACTTTCGACGTTGGACCTTGAACTTTACGGACTTTTGACTTTAATATCCCTGTCTAAGGTTGCTATTTTATAAAATAGTTCTATCTTGATGTCATTGAGCACCATAATAAATGACATCTATGCCTGATCATCCATCCTATGACGAGCTGACGTCGGGCTTCAGCTGGTCAATCGCAGAAAAAGAACTAGAATACACTCCCGGAGACATTATTAATATAGGCTGGCTTTGTTCCGACAGGATATGCCAGAAAGGCAAGGCCGCCAAGGTAGCCCTCTATTATGAGGGCTTCGGCGGAGTACGAAAGCAGTACACATTCAATGATATCAGGCTTGCCGGAAACACCATCGGCACCTTCCTCCGCAGCCTGGGCATCACCCCGGGTGACAGGGTATGCCTTTTCATGGACCGTATTCCCGAGCTGTATCTCTCGTTCCTGGGCATACTTAAGATAGGGGCCATTGTTCAGCCCCTCTTCTCTGCGTTTGGTGATGAATCCCTTTTTGTGAGACTTGAGAATGCGGAGACCAGGGCGGTCATCACCCAGAAGAAGCACCTGTCGAAGGTAAGGAAGATTAGGTCGTCACTGCCTGACCTGGAATATGTAATTATTGTTGACAAGGTTAAGGCTTCCGAGCTCGAACCGGGAGAGATACTCTTCAACCTTGAAGAGGCAGAACCCGTTGAGCAGTTTGATATCCACCCCACCCTGGCCGAGACCCCTTCCGTGCTGCATTACACATCCGGTACGACAGGTCAGCCCAAGGGGGTCAAGCATGTCCATTACTCCGTCATCTCCCAGTACCTTACCACAAAGTGGGTTCTTGACCTGCGCGATGATGACATTTACTGGTGCACTGCTGACCCGGGCTGGGTGACCGGCACATCATACGGAATAATAGGGCCCTGGAGCCTGGGGGCGACACAGTGTGTGCTGGATACCGGTTTTTCCGCACAGGCATGGTACCGGTTCATTGAAAATTACAGGGTGACAGTATGGTACTCGGCACCCACAGCAATAAGGTCATTGATGAAGGCAGGAGATGATCTTGTCAATGAGTTTGACCTCTCCTCGCTCCGTCACCTGGCCAGCGTGGGCGAACCTCTTAATTCAGAAGCAGTGATATGGTCAGGCAGGGTCTTCGGGAAACAGTTCCACGATACCTTCTGGCAGACGGAAACAGGATCTATTATGATCACCAACTTCCCCGGCATGAAAATCAAACCGGGATCAATGGGTAAACCTTTCCCCGGCATAACGGGCGCCGTACTGGACCCTGTAACATATACACCTATAGAGGAGCCCGGCAAAGCCGGACTGATAGCCTTCAGGCCGGGGTGGCCATCAATGATGAGAACATACTGGAGGAACGAGGAAAAGTACAGGGAGAAATTCGTTAACGGGTGGTACCTGTCAGGAGACAGGTCAGGCATTGATAACGAAGGATACTACTGGTTCATAGGCCGCGACGATGATGTGATAAATACCGGGGGGCACCTGGTGAGCCCGTTCGAGGTTGAATCAGCCCTGCTGGAACACCCGGCAGTGGGTGAATCGGCTGTCACATCAAAGCCTGATGACATAAACATGGAGGTGGTAAAAGCATTCATCACCCTTAAGCCAGGATTCACCGCCGGCCCTGACCTTGAACTCGAGATAATGAACTTCATCCGTAAGAAGCTCTCCCCGCTGGCCATGCCCCAGGATGTGGAGTTCCTTGACAGCCTGCCGAAGACACGCAGCGGCAAGATCATGAGAAGAGTGCTTCATGCCAGGGAGTGGGGTGAGGAGATCGGAGATATATCAACACTCGAAAACGACTGACACATCTGATTATTAATATATTATAAATCTCAAATAGAATCTGTTATGGAAGAGAATAATCTGAACGAGATGAAGGAACTGGTCCTGAAGTATGTCATCAGCGAATACATTGATGATGATGACGTAACGATAACCTATGAGACTCCATTGATATCAAGCGGCTATGTTGATTCGTTTTCGATGGTGTCACTGCTTGTTTTCCTTGAGAATAAGTTCAATATCAAGATCCCGCCCAGCAAGGCTACACCTGAAGCTTTCGACAGCGTCAATAATATCGTGGCACTGGTAAACCAGTACTTAAACCAATAAATCACAGACATCATGAGTTACTCTGGAAAAACAAAAGACTTATACCTGTCGCTGCTGTCAGATATAAGAAATGGCGGCATATTCAAGGAGGAGCGTTTCATTCACAGTTCACAGGCCGCCGACATAGAAGTAGAGTTTCCTTCAGGCTCGGATCTGAAGAAGGTCATTAACATGTGTTCCAACAACTATCTTGGTCTCTCAAGCCACCCTGAAGTGATCCGGGCTGCACATGAAGGTCTTGAAGCAAGGGGTTATGGAATGTCATCTGTACGTTTTATCTGTGGAACACAGGATATTCACAGGGAGCTTGAAAACAGGGTGACTGAGTTCCTGGGCACCGAGGACACAATTCTTTTTCCCTCCTGCATGGATGCCAATGCCGGCATCTTCGAGGCGATACTCACCAGTGAAGACATAATGATATCGGACAGGCTGGTGCATGCCTCAATCATCGACGGCATGCGACTATGCAGCGCCCAGCATGATACCTTCAAGCACTCCAACATGGAGCATCTTGAAGAGAAACTGCTCCTCCATGAAAACAAAAGAATCAAGCTGGTGATCACCGACGGGGTGTTTTCAATGGATGGTGATACAGCCCGGCTTGACGAGATGGTTCGCCTGTGTGATAAATATGATGCCTTGCTGCTGGTGGATGACTCCCATGCCTCGGGTTTCATAGGCAAAACCGGACGCGGGACACATGAATACTGCAATGTTGTGGGTAAGATCGACATTATCACCACAACCTTCGGGAAAGCCCTGGGAGGAGCATCGGGAGGGTGTGTCTCGGGGAGAAAGGAGATAGTCGAAATGTGCCGTCAAAAGGCCCGGCCCTATCTCTTCTCCAATACAATCGCCCCGGTAATCGTATCCGGGGTGCTGAAGGTTTTTGATATCCTCTCAGCCAGCACGGAAAGGCGTGATAAACTGGAGAAGAACGCGTCTTTCTGGAGGGCAGGGCTGAAGGATGCGGGTTTCATACTGAAAGAAGGCAATACCCCCATTGTACCGGTCATGCTCTTCAATGCCAAACTGTCACAGGACTTCTCCAGGGATCTTTATAACGAGGGTATCTATGCTATCGGCTTCTTCTTCCCTGTCGTTCCAAACGGACAGGCAAGAATCCGGACCCAGATATCTGCCGGTCATGAGATGCACCATCTTCAGACAGCCCTGGATAAATTCGTCAAAGTGGGTAAAAAACATGGAATACTAGGCCTGACGAAGGAGCAGATCATTGAAAAATACGGACAATAATTTATCCTCTCTTTTTAAAACATTTATTGATTTTATTCGGCATAGATGATTATCATCATTGAATAATCACGGCAAAACACCATCTTTGCATCCGTTTTATGTGAATATTCATACCGATGTACAATCAATACCAGGATCATCTCAAATCCCAGATCCGCGAAATCAAAGATGCCGGCCTTTACAAGCAGGAACGTGTAATTGTCTCACCCCAGGGCGCTGAAATAACTCTTGACACAGGACAGACAGTACTCAATTTCTGTGCTAACAACTACCTGGGCCTATCTTCGAACGACAAGCTGGTTGAGGCTGCAAAAAAGGCTCTTGACACTCACGGTTACGGGATGTCATCAGTCCGGTTCATATGCGGCACAGGCGACCTGCACAAGGAACTCGAAGAAAAGATTGCAGGTTTCTTCGGAACGGAAGACACTATACTCTATGCAGCCTGCTTTGATGCTAACGGTGGTGTATTTGAGCCCCTGCTGACGAGTGAAGATGCTATCATCTCAGACTCGCTGAACCATGCTTCGATCATTGACGGCGTGCGTCTCTGCAAGGCTCAGCGTTACCGTTATGAGAATGCTGACATGGAGGATCTTGAGGCCCAGCTGCAGCTGGCACAGGAACAGCGTTTCAGGCTTATCGTCACCGACGGTGTCTTCTCGATGGACGGCAATGTGGCTCCCCTTGACAGGATATATGAGCTTGCCGAAAGATACGATGCCATGATAATGGTAGACGAGTCTCACTCCGCAGGCGTTGTCGGTGAGACAGGCCGCGGCGTGACCGAGCTGCATAACCTGAGGGGAAAGATCGAGATCATCACCGGCACACTCGGCAAAGCCTTCGGTGGTGCCATCGGCGGGTTCACCACGGGCAAGAAGGAGATCATCGAAATGCTGCGCCAGCGTTCAAGGCCGTACCTTTTCTCCAACTCCATACCACCGCTTGTTGCTGCTGCAGGAATAAGGATGGTAGAGATGATGACAGAGACCAATGAGCTGCAGGACAAGCTTCATGAAAACACCAGGTACTTCATGGACAGGATGATGAAGGCGGGATTCGATATCAAACCCACCCAGTCTGCAATCTGCGCCGTAATGTTATATGACGCCAGGCTGTCACAGGAAATGGCTTCAAGACTGCTTAAAGAGGGCATCTATGTAACCGGGTTCTATTATCCTGTTGTACCAAAAGATCAGGCAAGGATAAGGGTACAGCTCTCGGCAGCACATGAGACCGCACACCTCGACAAGGCCATCGACGCCTTTACCAGGGTCGGCAGGGAGCTGGGTGTGCTGAAATAGTCCCGTACAAATTTTTTTTCATTGTTAATACTGTAATTCATAGCTCTGACTCTCAGTATTTTCAGGCTCAGGTGAATTCTGCCCGTACATAATACTTTTTATATAACTTGATATTTTGCTTGATAATTTAAAATAATCTCTATTTTTGCACTTCATAATTATCGAATGAACTTTTTGTCGCTATATATTATTGCCCTTATTCTTATCGCCACGAGCGCATGATCCGGGAATAGTATATAGTAAACAAGAATAGTATATAAGAGCTTCCCGGAAATCCGGGAAGCTTTTTTTTTAAATATATCGTGAATGAAAAATGAACTCAGGAGTCTGAGGTCTATGACCGGAAGGACAATGGCGGGGGCAAGGAGCCTCTGGAGAGCAAACGGCATGAAGGAGGAGCAGTTCGGAAAGCCGGTGATCGCAATCGTCAATTCCTTTTCCCAGTTTGTTCCCGGGCATGTACACCTGCACGAAATAGGCCAGGAGATGAAAAAGGAGATTGAGAGCAGGGGTATGTTCGCCGCTGAATTCAATACGATAGCCATTGATGACGGAATAGCGATGGGGCATACCGGCATGCTTTACTCCCTCCCATCCAGGGAACTCATTGCAGACAGTGTGGAATATGTATGCAATGCCCACTGTGCCGATGCGATGATATGCATAAGCAACTGCGACAAGATCACCCCCGGGATGATGATTGCAGCCATGCGTCTGAATATCCCTACACTGTTTGTTTCCGGCGGCCCGATGGAGGCAGGAAGAACAAACGGCAGGAGGCTTGACCTTATTGACGCCATGGTGGCGTCAGCCGATGACAGGGTTACTGATGCGCAGCTGCTGGAAATAGAACGTTCCGCCTGTCCTACCTGCGGATCATGCTCGGGGATGTTCACTGCCAACTCCATGAACTGTCTTGCTGAAGCACTGGGACTGGCCCTGCCGGGTAACGGTACCGTACTGGCTACCCACAGTAACCGCCTGGAGCTCTTCAGACGTGCCGCCGGCCTGATAACAGAACTGGCAACAAGATATTACGATGAGGGTGATGACTCCGTACTTCCCCGTTCAATAGCAAGCAGGGCTGCTTTTGTAAATGCCATGTCTCTCGACATTGCCATGGGCGGTTCAACCAATACCGTGCTGCACCTGCTGGCAATAGCTCATGAGGCAGGCGTTGATTTCACAATGAAGGATATTGACGAACTCTCACGACGAGTGCCCAACATATGCAAGGTCTCCCCATCATCATCATTCCACATTGAAGATATAAACCGCGCCGGAGGGGTCTTTGCCATTCTTGGCGAGCTTGAACGCGCAGGTCTTATCGACGTTTCTGCCGGAAGGGTTGATTACCACGACCTGGGCCAGGCAATTAACGACTGGGATATTATGAGACCCTCTGTCATCCCTCTGGCAGATAAGCTGTTCCTCAGCGCTCCCGGTGGGGTAAGAAGCACGCGGGCCGCCACTGCTGATGCCCGATACCCGTCTCATGACAAGGACAGGACCGCAGGAGCCGTACGTGATGTTGCACATCCATATAATGCCGATGGCGGGCTGGCAGTGCTGTACGGTAACCTGGCACCCCACGGATGCATAGTGAAAACAGCCGGTATCGACCCCTCCATGCAACGGTTCAGAGGGCGTGCCGTGACCTTCAACTCACAGGAAGAGGCAGTAACAGGAATACTGGGCGGAAAGGTCAGTGCAGGCGATGTGGTGGTGATACGTTACGAAGGTCCACGCGGCGGTCCCGGTATGCAGGAGATGCTGTACCCCACCTCTTACCTGAAATCAAAAGGACTGGACAAGAAATGTGCGCTCATAACCGACGGACGGTTCTCGGGAGGAACAGCCGGACTGTCAATAGGACATATATCGCCTGAAGCTGCTGCCGGAGGTGCCATCGCGCTGGTACACGACGGTGACATCATCGAAACGGATATACCGGGAAGAAGCATCAGGCTGGTGGTAGATGATGACATCCTTCAGGAAAGACGCCGACAGGAGAACATGAAGAAAGAGGGTGCTTTCATACCTGCCGCCAGAGACAGAATTGTACCGCCATCACTGCAGATCTATGCCGCTCATGTGAGCTCAGCAGACACCGGTGCTGTGCGGTTAGTACAAACAACGAGAGAGTTATGAAAGAAAAGACAATGACCGTAAAAGAAAAGAATATGAATGGTACCGATACCCGGGTCTCCGGAGCCGATGCCCTCCTCAGGTGCCTTATTGAGGAGGGAGTTGATACCATCTTCGGTTATCCCGGCGGAACAATCATGCCGGTCTATGACAAGCTGCTTGACTACAGCCAGAGCCTGAGGCATATCCTCACACGCCATGAGCAGGGGGCAGCCCATGCTGCTCAGGCCTACGCCATGGTAACAGGGAAGCCGGGGGTCTGCTTCGCTACATCGGGGCCGGGAGCAACAAATCTTGTAACAGGAATAGCTAACGCCTTTCTTGACTCCGTACCTGTTGTTTTCATAACAGCCCAGGTGGTGTCGGGACTTATAGGCACAGATGCCTTCCAGGAGACGGATATCCTGGGTATTTCTATGCCGGTGACCAAATGGAATGCCCAGGTAAAGAAAGCTGAGGATATCCCTTCGGCAATAGCACGCGCCTTCTATATTGCCCGGTCAGGCAGGCCGGGCCCGGTGCTTGTCGATATTGCCAAGGATGCTCAGGTTGAAAAACTCTCATACAGCTACAGTAAATGTACTTACATAAGAAGTTATAACCCGGTGATACCCCTGCATATGAGGGATGTTGAATCCGCGGCTGTGATGATCAACCATGCGGAGAAGCCGCTTATCCTTGCGGGCCACGGAGTAACCATCTCCGGTGCCACAGAAGAGCTGAAAGCTCTGGCTGTCAAAGGAGGAATACCTGTCGCCGTCACCCTCCTCGGCCTCCCCGCCTTCCCGCAGGGCCACCGGCTGTATGCCGGGTTACTGGGAATGCATGGCAACTATGCACCTAATATGCTTACAAACAGTGCCGATCTAATAATAGCCGTCGGCATGCGCTTTGACGACCGTGTCACGGGTAATATCAAAAAGTACGCCCCTGATGCCAGGATAATTCACATCGAGATAGACAAGGCGGAAATAAACAAGAATGTACAGGTCGATCTCGAAATAAACAACGATGCACGCGAGGTGCTGACCGCCCTTCTTCCCCTTGTCAGGGAAAAAAGCAGGGAGAACTGGATCAGGGAGTTCCGTATCCTCGACAGGATCGAATATGAAAAGGTGATCAGGCCTGAGACAGAGCCGGAGGAAGGAGACATAAGGATGGGTGAGGTTGTCAGCCTGGTGTCCGAGCTCACCGGAGGCAATGCTGTCGTTGTCACCGACGTCGGGCAACACCAGATGGCCGTGGCACGCTATTACAGGTTCAATGAGAAGAGTACCCTGGTAACGTCAGGCGGGATGGGCACAATGGGTTTCGGCCTGCCTGCCTGCCTGGGTGCAGCATGCGGTAACCCGGGAAAGCCTGTGGTGTCCTTTATCGGTGACGGCGGGTTCCAGATGACACTGCAGGAGCTGGGAACCCTGATGCAATACAGGATACCTGTTAAAATACTGATCCTCAACAATGGATTCCTGGGTATGGTCCGCCAGTGGCAGGAGATGTTCTTTAACAGAAGATATGCCTCCACAGAGATGGTAAACCCGGATTTCGTTGCTATTGCAGGTGCCTATGGCATCGCTGCGCAGAGAGTCTCACGCCGTGAAGAGCTGCGGGATGCAGTCAAGAAAATGCTGGAAGCCGAAGGTCCCTACATCCTTGAGACAGCTATCAGCAGGGAGGCCAATATCCTTCCGATGGTCGAGCCAGGCGCATCAGTTTCAGAAGTAACACTAACATACTGACA
Organism: Bacteroidota bacterium; assembly: GCA_003250475.1. Taxonomy (GTDB): domain Bacteria; phylum Bacteroidota; class Bacteroidia; order Bacteroidales; family VadinHA17; genus SR-FBR-E99. The sequence continues at coordinate 28,992 of QKGI01000021.1, forward strand.
ATCATGATAAAACAAGAATACACCATTTCGCTTTTTACTGAAGATCATATAGGTATACTCAGTCGTATAACCCTTATTCTGACCAGGCGGCAGATAAACATTGAAAGCATAACTGCTTCGGAATCGGCGGTCAGTGGCATACAGATGCTGACCATGGTGGTAAGGACTACCCCGGAGATGGTCAATAAAGTCGCAAGACAGATTGAAAAACTGGTCGATGTTATCAAGGTATTCGTCCACACCTCCACGGAAATAATAAGCCAGGAGATAGCCCTCTATAAGGTCTCCACAAAAGGCCTGATGTCAGGAAGTATGATAGACAACCTGGTGAGGAAATATCATGCACGGATCCTTGAGGTTACTCCGGAGTATATCGTCGTTGAGAAGAGCGGCAGCAAGAATGAGATAACCGACCTGCTGGCCTTCCTCGAACCATGCGGTGTGCTGCAGTTCACCCGCTCGGGCAGGATAGCCGTCACCAGGCAGGTGAAGGAGCTTAATGCCTACCTGAAAGAGATGGATGAGATAGGAAGGCCAAGTCATGAACCGTCAGAGATATATAACTAACTAATCAATAATAATTTAACAGAAACATTATGGCACAGATCGATTTTGGAGGAGTAACCGAGAAGGTTGTCACCAGGGAAGAATTCCCGCTGTCAAAGGCTCGTGAAGTATTAAAGGATGAAGTTGTTGCCGTCATCGGGTATGGTGTCCAGGGGCCGGCACAGGCGCTGAACATGAAAGACAACGGCATCAATGTGATTATAGGCCAGGCGCCGGAATTCAAAAATGACTGGGACAGGGCTGTGGCTGACGGCTTTGTGCCGGGGGTCACACTCTTCACCGTGGAGGAGGCAGCCAAAAGGGGAACGATCATTCAATACCTGGTCTCCGATGCAGCGCAGCGACTGCTCTGGCCACAGATAAAGCCGTGCCTCACTGCCGGCAAGGCTCTCTATTTTTCGCACGGCTTCTCGGTGACATACAAGGAGCATACCGGGGTCGTCCCGCCCCAGGATGTGGATGTCATCCTCTGTGCACCCAAGGGTTCGGGTACCAGTGTCAGGCGTAACTTCCTGGCCGGTGCCGGCATCAACTCGAGCTATTCTGTCTTCAACGATTACACCGGCAGGGCTGAAGAGCGGGTACTGGCACTTGGCATCGCCATCGGTTCCGGGTACCTCTTCCCCACCACATTCGAGAAGGAGGTGTACAGTGACCTCACCGGTGAAAGGGGAGTGCTGATGGGTGCCCTGGCCGGTATCATGGAAGCACAGTACCAGGTGCTGCGCGAGAATGGCCACTCACCCTCGGAGGCATTCAATGAGACGGTTGAGGAGCTCACCCAGAGCCTTATAAGACTTGTTGATGAGAAAGGGATGGACTGGATGTATGCCAACTGCAGCGCCACAGCACAGCGCGGGGCTCTCGACTGGAAGCCTAAGTTCAGGGATGCCACCATGCCTGTCTTCAGGGATCTGTATGCCAAAGTGAGCTCCGGGGAGGAGTGCGTCAGGGTACTCAACTCAACAGGAGCACCTGACTACAGGGACCAGCTTAATGCAGAACTAAACGAGCTGGGAGGATCAGAGATGTGGAGAGCCGGTGCGGCAGTAAGGAAGCTGAGACCGGAGAAACAATAATAACATTGAAATGATGGACAAGAACAGGGTTATAATTTTTGACACCACTCTGCGTGACGGTGAACAGGTGCCCGGATGCCAGCTCAATACTGTTGAGAAGATTGAGGTGGCAAGGGCGCTGGAAGCACTGGGCGTAGACGTTATTGAAGCCGG
>QKGI01000134.1 GCA_003250475.1 Bacteroidota bacterium
CTCAGCTACCATATCCAACAATTCCGCAGCCATCATGATTCGTTTTTAAATTTGTATTCCAGTCTCTCTTTAATCACCCCGATGAATTCGGCGGTAGTAATATAATCGGCCCTTTTCAGGTCCTCTTTCTTGATAAGCACAGCCATGTCCTTTGTCATCATCCCTGCCTCCACAGATTCAGTCACGGCATTCTCGAGCATCCTTGCAAACATCACAAGCTGACTGTTATCATCAAGCCTGCCCCTGAAGGCCAGTCCGCCTGTCCATGCAAAAATTGACGCAACAGGATTCGTTGAAGTCTCCAGGCCCTGCTGATGGTGACGGTAATGTCTTGTCACCGTCCCGTGGGCCGCTTCAGCCAGCATGCACCTGCCATCGGGTGTTACCAGTGTCGATGTCATCAGACCGAGCGATCCGAATCCCTGTGCAAGGGCATCGGACTGCACATCACCGTCATAGTTCTTGCAGGCCCATACAAATCCGCCTTCCGACTTCAGCGATGCTGCAACCATGTCGTCTATCAGGCGGTGTTCATAGAATATACCATCCTGCTCAAATAGCTTTCTGAACTCGTTATCGTACACCTCCTCAAAAATTGCCTTGAACCTGCCGTCGTATCTTTTAAGTATGGTATTCTTTGTTGAGAGATAAAGAGGCCATTTCTTGTTTAAAGCCTGGCTCATACATGACCTGGCAAATCCATATATCGATTCATCGGTGTTATACATCGACAGTGCAATGCCGTCACCTTTGAAATCATATACCTCATGTACCACAGGTTCTCCCTCCGCTGGTGTAAAAGTGAGCGTCAGCTTCCCTTTTCCCCTGACAACCAGGTCAGTGGCCATATACTGATCTCCGAATGCATGACGACCGATGCATATCGGCTTCTTCCATCCGGGAACAAGCCTTGGAATATTTGATATAATGATAGGTTCACGAAAGAGGGTACCCCCGAGGATATCACGTATCGTCCCGTTAGGTGAGCGCCACATCTTCTTCAGGCCGAACTCACTGACTCTTGTCTCATCCGGCGTAATAGTTGCGCACTTTATTCCTGCCCCGGTCCTTAAGACTGCGTGTGCAGCCTCAATAGTAACCCTGTCATCCGTCCGGTCCCTGTTTTCAATGCCAAGATCGTAGTATTCAGTTCTGATATCGAGGTAGGGTATGATAAGTTCATCCCTTATTAATGCCCACATCACCCGGGCCATCTCATCACCGTCAAGTTCAACAACCGGATTGTTAACTTTAATTCTATGCAATGTCATTTTTATCATTTTTTAATCTGTTATCCCTGAGCATATTCAATGCTCCTCCTGCTTTAAACCATTCCAGCTGGTTACTGCTGTATGTATGTGCCACCGTGATGATATCGCTGCTGCCGTCGCTGTGTTGCAGCCGGATCTGCAGCGTGGGTGAAGAAGCCATCTCCCCTATCCCGGAAACGCTTACCAGGTCATCCTCCATGATCTTTTCATAGTCATCTTTATCGATAAAGGTCAAAGCAAGGATCCCCTGCTTTTTAAGGTTTGTTTCATGTATCCTGGCGAAAGATTTAGCAATTATCACCCGCACCCCGAGATGCCGGGGTTCCATGGCGGCATGTTCACGCGAGGAACCCTCTCCGTAGTTTTCTTCGGATACTACAACCGACTGCCTGCCATTGTCCCGGTAATACCTTGCTGTCTGAGATACCGTTCCTGTTTCGCCTGTCAGCTGGTTCCTGACAACATTCACCTCACCGTTGAAGGCGTTTGTGGCACCCATGAGCAGGTTGCCGGATATTTTGTCGAGGTGTCCCCTGTATCTGAGCCAGGGACCGGCCTTGGATATATGATCAGTGGTACATTTGCCCTTTACCCTGATCAGCAGGAGAAGATCCGCAAGGTCATTGCCATCCCACGGGGCGAAAGGCTCCAGCAGCTGAAGCCTGTCAGATGCCGGGTTTATCCTGACTACAGTTTTCCTTCCTTCCTCCCGGGGTGCTATATACCCTGCCGTTTCCGTTGCCAGTCCTTCCGGCGGCAGTTCATCCCCTGAAGGAGGGTCAAGCATTACGGGCCTGCCGCCGGCGTCCGGCAGCGTGTCTGTCAGCGGATTGAAGTCGATGCGCCCGGCCAGAGTCATCGCCATGACTATCTCGGGAGATGCCAGGAAAGCATGGGTCTGCGGATTATCGTCGTTGCGGCCGGCGAAGTTCCTGTTATACGACGTTACCACTGAGTTACTTCCTGACAGTAAGTCGTCTCTTTTCCACTGGCCGATACACGGTCCGCAGGCATTGGCCATAATAGTTGCCCCG
>QKGI01000141.1 GCA_003250475.1 Bacteroidota bacterium
ATTGATTTTAATTCTTAAAATTTTTTAAACATTATATTATGGGGATTTTACGACTGAACTGCATATTGGCTGCATTTGTTCTATTATCTGCGTCTTAATAAATATTTTAATATATATTTATTTGGATTCTATTTTTATGCAGTCAGGTTGATATTTACAGCTTCTGCCCGGGAACGATCCCATGTTAAGTATAAGATTACCTTCCTGGAGTCAGTTTTTCATCGCCCGGGCAAATCCCTCCAGCAGTTGCACCATCATATCCTGCGTATGGTTTGCGAATACTGCGATGCGGATCCCTCCTTTCGGACCTAGATCGGAATATTTCGGGTTATAGGCTATCAGAATGCCTTTCTTCATCAGATCAGCCTGCACCTTTTTCATCATTTCCACTGTCTCAAGCACCACGCAGACAATGGGCACAGGTGTATCGGCCACCTCTATTCCCAGCTCCCTGAGGCCGGTGCGGACAAACCTTGTGTTATCATGGAGTTGTGTAATCATCCCGGGGTTCTCCATCACCAGTTCCAGTGCCCGTGCGCATCCGGCTGCCACACCAGGGGAGACGGGGTTTGCCGCACGGAAATAGGGTGACACTTCGTGAATATGCGAAATAAAATCCTTCGACCCGGGCACAATACCACCGAAGCCGCCGAATGCCTTGCTCAGCGTTCCCGCCACAAACAGCCGCGGCCCGTTGTCGGGCTGCACATTGGTGTTCACCGTCTCCCACGGGAGTCCCGACTGCTCCACACTGCCTCTTCCCGTAGGTCCAACAGCACCCAGTGCATGGGCATCATCTATCACCATCGCCGATCCGGGATAATTTTTCAGGACCTCATAGTACTCACGCAGGGGAGCCAGTGCACCCAGCACCGGGAAGACACCGTCGGTGATGACCAGCGGCCGTTTCCCTTCCGTGCATTGCTCACGCAGCACGGCATCAAGGCTGGCAGGATCACGGCTTATGAATTTATATACCGGCCTGCCCGAGAGATGCACGGCATCATATGCGCTGTAATGAGCCGATTCGTCGGCAACGGCCAGGTCGAAGGTCCCATCGAGAGCCTGTACTATGACGCTGTTGCTCAGATAGCCGGTCATAAAATAAAACGAATCTTCCTTCCCGAAGAACTGTGCTGCTTTTGCCTCGACGTCAAGGATAGGCTGGCTGTTACCGAACGCCCTGCGTGAGGTAGCACTGCCCATGCCGTACTTCATCATGCCTTCACAGGCAGCCTTCAGTATCTCAGGATGGCCATGAAGCCCAAGGTACCCCGTTCCCATAAAATAGAGATAGCGGCGCCCGCCTATCATAGTATATGGCCCGGGGGCGCTCTGCATTATTTTTTCTGGATCAAAATTCATAATAAGTGCTTTTCAGATGTTTTTATTGTAAGATATATCCCGGGAATACTGCGGGCCGGACTCGCTTCCGGGTCCTGCCTTCCATATCAGTAGAGGATAGGATTCGTCTTCCAGTCGTTATCTTTATCGAGTGCATACTCCGTCACCCGTGGTCTTCTCTCACGCAACCTGACTGACTCGAGTCCCAGCAGGTCACCATCGGAATTCTTGTCCTTCCCGACCGGTCTGAGGGTAAGTTCATACTCACCCGGATCAGGCCAGAAATCAAGCAGGTAGTGCTCCCACTCATGCACGGTTTCATCGTAGAGATTCATCGGGCGCCCCACCCTGACACCGTTCAGGTATGCCTGCCATATGCCGTAGTCAGGACCTTTGGTCACGCTCAGCAGTAGCCTGCACGGCTCCTTTGCCGCCACAGTAAAGGGAATGGTGACAGAGGCACGGTCATTATCAGGCACAAAGAGTAGCTGTCCGTTCATATAGTGTTCTGCACTCCGGCTCCATGAGGCCCTGCCTGACCGGTAGCTCTTATTGTCAACGACGCTCTTTGCCGTTATCACCATCCTGTCGATGTCGGGGAGAGCCCTCTCTTCAGCAGGAGGGATATTGAAATCGCATGTGGGTGTTCCTGTCTGGTACCAGTAGGCAACGGAGGAGTAGTCATCCTGCCTTTCGTTCCAGCTATGGCTTCTCCTCTCCCTGTTTTCGTCAGGCGAGAGCCAGCCTTTGCTTTCCAGGGTCACCTTTATGCCTTTATTGAAAACCACCGGATCGGCGATATGCCAGCGGTACTCGGCCAGCTTCCCGCCTATGCCTCTCTGGTCGAAGAAGGCCGTCCCGAAAAAGAGTGTGTTGCTCTTATGCCTGAACCCCCATGCCTGAAGGAAGTAATCTTCGGTGCCTGTACCAAATATTGACGGATCCTTCTCACCGTCAATATAGATTTTTTCGTCACCCTCGCCGAACCATTTCGGGCTCCTGTTCCGTACGGCCAGGACGGTTCCCACATAATGACCCTTCCCCTCCGTCTCAAGGATGGTGTAATCATTGCTGCCGTCCTCTTTCACTGTCACAGGATATTCCTGCCTGTACAATGCGTGGAAATAGGGGGTCTTTGCAGGGAGCTTCTTAAGCTCTATCCAGTCGATAGTCCAATATAACAGGTTGATATTCTTGTCTTTACTCTGGTTTACTATCTCTATTTTGATCGATTTACGGAATGGCATCGGCCAGTACGAGTTATATGAGTCACCATCTTCCACGAGGACGGGCAGGCTTATCACCTCGGTTCTCTTACCGAAACAATTGACAAAGAAATCACCTACAGGCACTGCGACACCGGGTTGTTCATTCCCGTCATAGGTAATCTTCAACAGCATCTCCTGGTGGTTGGCCGACCCTTCCGGAGCCCACACCTGGCTTCCCGGGCCATAAAATGTAAACCACATGTGAGTGACCACACCCGGACCTTCAGCATCGAGAACGACCATTGATTCACCTGGGAAAACCCTGATATTGTCCTTGTTGTGATCCAGGGGTTTCCCATCCTTGTCGGTGTATGTTGAGGATGACCTCCTGCTTCTTCCTTCAATAGGCTTAATTAGGTCGGACAGGATTGCGCCTCCTGTCACGGGAGAGGTGTCCCTGGAGCAGGAACAGACTGATACTAAAACTGATATTGCCAAAATCCTGAACAGTTGTTTTTTCATTTCGGGTGCCATTTTAAAAGGACATAATCCTTGTTTACTCTTTATACTATTCCGCTTTGATACAACGTACCGAACAGCCAAACCATTTGCGTTCCTCTATTCTCTGCACTCCGTTGCTGTCAAACAGGAGGGAGCGTATCCATGCATTATCCGTATGCGTTGCCGTGCCTACCCAGAAGTAGGCGCAATAATTCATACATTCGAATGTATCATATCCCAGTAGTCCACCGGGAACGGCGTCAAAGCCTGCCTCATCCGAGCCAGAGTCGGTATGCCAGCCTGTTACGGATTTCAGTTTCTTCCCGGCTGAACCCGTTTCTCTCCAGTCCCTGAGCACGATCTCCTTGTCTGTTATTCCCAGGTACTGTTCCAGCTCACGCCAGTCAGATTCATCCGGCACTCTCCAGCCGGCAGGACAGGCCTCCTTCACGGCAGCAGCCCAGTTATAGAGCACACCGTATTTCCCGTAATTGGGGGTCCTGGCCGCCTCACCGGCATCAAGTCCATAGTAACCATAAACCCAGTAACGGCCATCATCCCAGCTCAGATCGTTTGTCCTGTCTACCCGTGGAAGGTAGGCCAGGTTCTCGGCCATCCATGTCTGTGAGCCTATCGTCACCGTACGGTACGTATGTCCGTCCCTCTCATCGGTGAATGTTCCACCCTGCTGTGCACCGGCATTCGCTGCAGCCAGGAGGAAGAGAGCAATACATATTCCAGCTGTTTTTTTCATTATAGTCTATCTTTTATTTTATTTGCTCATATCGAATCATAGACAGCCTGCCTGTTTTCATCGGGTATTTTCACCTCGTTAAAAAAAGTCATTCCCGTGAACCTGCTGTTTGTTCTGTTGTATTCTCTTGCCCATTTGATCACTGACCTGATGTATTCCGGGCCTTTGGGGGGCAGCTGATAGTTATGCGGCGATTCCCTCCTGATGACCGTATGTAGGTATATATCCATCGGGGCCAGGTAGTCTATTATCTTCTCCACCTCCTCTGTCTCCCGGTCCTCATGCCTGCCCTCACAGTAGGGCATCAGGAAATTGAAGTCGACCTCCCTGAGTATCTCCGGCGAGTGGCCGCGGTTCAGCTGGAACTCTTCCATGTTGCCGTTCACCGGTGAGAAACCCGTATAAAATCCGAACTGAATACCCGGGATGACAGCCCTGGCAAGGTGTTTCAGGTCGAGCAGCGTGTCACGTATCCTTATCGCCCTCCATTTACGCAGCTCCTCAACAGAGAGGTCATCGATCTCTTTGCCGGTGTCTCTTTTAATGCGCTCTCTCGTGGAAGTACAATAGCATGCACTGTACGAGGGGTGTTCGAGGACAATGCCGTCGAGTGCCGGATAGTGTGTCAGCACATCGGATATCTTATCGCGCATATACTGGTGGGCCTGCCCGTTATCACAGCATATGTTAAGCGCTTCGATAGACTCACGTTCAACAAGACCGGCCTCCGGCCTGACCCTGCTCTGAAGGGTCCCGTCCTGTCTCCTCTTGAAGTCAATACCAGGATAACCCTCCCTGACTCCTGCCAGACCCAGGTATTTGATTTCGATGAAAACCTCAATGTTAAGGGTATGAGCCTTATCTATCACCCTGGAGAGGAACTCTGTCTCCGGGTATGCATTTACTGCCTCCCTGTCGGTCTGAAACTTCAGTTTCTCATTCGTCACCGGCCATGCCAGGCCGTGGTTCCCCGGCGAATAATAACCATGGCTGGCCATCATGACAATCAGCCGCGACATCCCGTGAGCATGCATCTCATCAAGGAGGTTGCTGAAGTAGTCATACCCCAGCTTCCTCTCCTTCGTCTCATAGGTAAGACAGGTGGTCCATCCGAATATCATCTCCCCGCCACTGACACCGTTATCCCGGACCCTGCGGCGCGATGTACGGCGAATATCATTCCCTCCTGCAAATGCAACCGGAGGTAACACCATGATACCGGCAGTTGCTGCCAGGCTGCCATTAAGGAATCTCCTCCTGGTCATGCCACTGGCAGTTTCGTTCTTTATGCCTCTTTTTGTTTCCATTTTCTGAGCTTGAACAGTGACCTGCCTGCTGCTCCTGTTTACAGCCTGCTTCCCGCCTCACCCTGCAAATTTCTACTGCACATGCGTCGTTTATGCTTGCAAATTAACGCTTAATCGTTTAAATTTAAAACAAATTTGAAAATATTTTCATATGCAACACATGAAATTTGCCGGAAAGATATTGTCCTGTCACAGGGCACTATTGAAACGGATGTTCCGGAAGAGGAGTAATTGCCTGATCCTGTTGCATTAAACCATCGATGGCTATGAACAGCACATTAATCCTTTCACTCATCCCGACAGCACTGTTTTTGATGTTGCCGGTTGACAACAATGACACTATGGTAATAAATGGCAGTGCCAACGCCCTTGTGGCAATGAGTGAACCGTCATATTCACTGCCGTCGCAGGAAGCCGGACACGTCAGGAAAAGAGACATAATTCTCCTTGAATTTGACGGGAAACATAAGCCGGGCCGGTGGGATATCCACCAGTATGACAGTGAGTTCGCGTATTCAGCAGGTAAACATGAACTGTCAATGGACGGTTCAGGCGGGATGAACCAGCATATAACAAGAAGGGGAATCATGATCGACCCCGGCAGGCCATATGTTATCGAGGCTGATTTCACAATAAATGAGCCGGTTGACGCCCCTGTGCCGAATTCTTTCTGTATAAATTTCAACATAGCCGGGAAGGAGGGTGAGCTTGACTCGTTGTTTTGCTGGTCGATGAACCTTGATATCTCACCTGCAGGAAGTCAGCATGCCGGGGTGATGAAGACCATGGGGTTTGTAAACGGGGGATTCAGGGAGATCCGGCAGGCACGGAAAGTTATCGACTGGTGCCGAATGAATACGACCTATCATATTGTGATAGAGGCCGGCAGAAATGAAGGCAGCCGGTTTCTTAGGCACATTGTCACTGTCTCTGTCTTCGAGGGCAGTGAGTTGAAAGAGCACTTTACCACCGATTACAGCACCTTCCCCTACCAGCCTGGCAACGACATGCCGGTAAGGATTGGTCTGAACACCCACGGGGCAAACTGGACCCTAAAGAACCTGAGGGTATACTACACCCGCTGAAGGAGCCAGGAGAGCTTTTCTCCTTTCAGCCACAGACTGAACCGGATACTCTTTCCCGCAGTGTGCCTGCTCCGCCTAATATTCACTTATTTCACCATATGTGCCAGGCCTGCGGTTCCTGAAACGGCCTTCATAGTTTGAGGGTGATGTGTCGAGCTCATAGCTGACAATCTCCCCGGCAGTACCTACAGCCTTTACATTGCCGTTCCTGTCTATGAGCAGGCTCTGAAAAGGGTTGCAGTAGGCAACAGGACACCTGTTCTCATATGCTCTTGTCCTTAGAAGAGCCGTGTTCCATCCGTGCTCGTCGGTGTAGCTTCCGTACGCAGGTATAAATAGGATCTGCGCCCCTTTGAGGGCCATAATCCTGGCCGGCTCGGGCAGCTGACGGTCGTAGCAGATGACTATTCCCACCTTCCCGAACGGTGTGTCAAAAACAGGGTATTCGTCCCCGGGTGTATACTGATCCGGCTTTATGTAATAACCCTCGGCAAAGTGGGTTTTGCTGTACCGCCCTATTATGTCGCCGTCGGGATCGATGAGTATTGAACTGTTAAAGTACTTCCCGTCACGTTTTTCAAGAAATCCGAAGATGAAAAAGATATCCAGCTCATCGGCAAGGGCACAGGCTTTCCTGACATAGGGACCGTCCATCGGTTCCGCCACCTCCCCGAACCTGGCTATCACCCTGCTTTTCTCATCTTTATCCTTTATTGTGTTTGCCTCTTCTATCACATACCCGTCAAGGATCTCCTCGGGAGTGACCACAATATCGGCTCCCCCGTCTGTGGCTGCCGCCCTTACCATCTTCTCGGTGCGGCTCCAGTTAACCTCCTTATCCCATTTGTCGGGTATAACAGCCGCACTGGCTACCCTGACCATTGTGACTGCCTGCTCCCTGCCCCGGTACTTATCCGGACGGTAATCCTGCCCGCAGATTGTCCCCTGGCCAGACACCGTGCAGAGGATTGCCGCTGGCAGTAAAATCTTTAATATCCTCATGGCATTGTCTTTCTGCGATTCTTAATCCAGAGGTTCCCAGTCGGCGAAATATTCATAGACCACATTTGTCAGCGGATCTGCCGTCCATGTCTCGTTGGAGTTATATGTCCACCCGAGGGTCGTTGATCCTCCCCCGCTCTGTGTCGTGATACAGAACCTGTTTGACAGGGCACCGAAGCGGTCAGCCTGGTCCCTCGGGGCAGCTTTGTCTCCCCCGCTGGGATCTACCGGTATCCATCCGTAACCTGGCAGGTACACCTCAACCCAGCGGTGAAAGACATTATCCATCGAAGCGGCATCACCCCTGACGACCACCGAACCTACGTAGCGGGCGGGTATCCCTGATGCCCGGCACATGGATATAAAAACAAACGAATATTCCGAACAGGAGCCGTTGCCCCTGGCCAGCACCGTGGGTGCCGTGTTCCAGCCGCCAATCATCTCGTAATACATGTGGTCAATGAGATAGTTGAAGATCCGCCTTGTGATCCAGTAAGGATTCTTCTCATCGCCCACAGCCTCCTTCAAGGCACCCGTAATGACAGGATCAGTATACTGGAACTTCTCATTATCGGCAAGGTAAATCTTGTTGATATCGTCCGGGATAGCTGAAAGTGGTCCGACCTTATCCGGGTAGATAAAATAACGCACGGCCCTTGTGGTGATTGTTGATACCATCTGTATCTCCTGCGACTCTCCCGGCTTAAGGTTACGGAGATGATACCTCGCTGACTGCTGTCCCCACTGGTCGGTGACAATATTGGTATAAGCCGGCGAATAAGATATTTTACCGTCGATGGCCTGGTTTACCCTGTCAACAGGTATCGCAAGATAAATGTCCATCTCTTTGACGGTTCCCGGACCGTAATTGTCGACCGTATAGGTATATGTCACTCTTGATCTGGTTTCGTTGCCAGTCTTGTACTGCTCATCGTCCCTGATCTTGAGTTTGTATATCATGTCATCCTGGTAATCGCCGGCCCAGAGCGAGGTGCCGTCGAAGCAGAGGCTGTTTGTATAGGGACCCGGGGCTTCGGTTATGATTATGACACAGCCGGTGACCGGGTCTATCATATATATCTCATCCTTGATCCTGTCAGATACCCAGAGGTATTTACCGTCATATGCCAGTCCGTTCGGGTCGCCTGCAGGCGATTTCAATGATCTGATTGTAGTGCCGTCCTCGGCGCTGAACTGTATTATCTCATCCGTCTTTTCATCGGCGCACCAGAGGTACTTCCCGTCCCACGCAAGGCCCACCGGTGAGACCGAAGGAGCCGCGAAGGCCCTGACGATGGTTCCGTCCTTCGGATCGATACGGTATATTCTCCCCGCATTATTCTCGGCAAGAGGTATACCGCCACGGATATCGGCATTCCACAGGTACTCGCCGTCCCATGCCAGCCCTGTGGGCCAGTAGGCGGGCGCTTTTATGCTTCGCACCACCTTACCGTCAGAAGGGTCGATGCAATAGATGAGGTCTGTCTTCCTGTCTGCCAGCCATATATTCCTTCCGTCAAAAGTAAGGCCCGTGGTATATGAGCCGGGTGCATTGAATGATTTGATTATCT
>QKGI01000051.1 GCA_003250475.1 Bacteroidota bacterium
ACATAAAAAAGTAACTTTCACACCTTGCCCCTTTCTCCCATCACGCAAGGCAGACCACTGGTTATGCTGCGGCTTTTCCCGGAGAACGGATGTGGTATTTAATACAAATATCACACCGGTAAACAATAAATATTGATTTAATTTGTAGAGGTGAGATTGATAAAACGGTTAAACCTTTGAAACGACTGTGTTCCCGGATTTATCTCCTGGAATGACTGCTCCCGGCAGCATGAAACAGGAGAGCAGGACGGGAAGCAAGGGTTTTGAATCATGACAAAATAAAACATATACAAATGAAATCCAGTGCAATACTTCTGATATCATTATCATTCGGCCTCTTCTCTTTCATATCTGACAAACCGGCTTACAGGTTATATGACAGTGAGGGGAACAATTCCGGTTACGAGGAGATGATCAGAAAAATCAGTACTGCCGATATTGTCTTCTTCGGCGAGTTACACGACAATCCCATAGCCCACTGGCTGGAATATGAGATCACCGCAGACCTGTATAAGACAGCGGGAGAGAATCTTGTACTGGGAGCTGAGATGTTTGAAGCTGACAACCAGTTGTTACTGGATGAATATCTTTCAGGCAGGTATGAGGCTGACAAGTTTGAGGCAGAAGTAAAACTATGGAAAAACTACAGGACAGACTACAGGCCGCTTGTTGAATTTGCCAGGGCAAAAGGATTACCGTTTATAGCCACCAATGTCCCGAGAAGATATGCTTCCATGGTATCCAGGAACGGGTTTGAGGTGCTGGACAGTCTGACCCCCGGGGCAAAGTTGTATATTGCTCCGCTACCCATTGAGTATGATCCTGAGCTGAAATGTTACAAGGATATGATGTCAATGCACGGAATGCCCGGCATGGGAGGCAAACCAAACGAAAACCTTCCCAGGGCACAGGCTATCAAAGATGCCACCATGGCTCATTTCATTGTAAAGAACCTGGCGGAGGGAAAAACCTTCATACATTATAACGGGGCATACCACTCTGAAAATTATCTTGGAATAATTCATTATCTGAAACTATATAAACCGGGTATCAGGGTTTCGACGATCACTACTGTTATCCAGGATGATATACAGACACTGGAACCCGCTAACAAAGGGCTTGCCGATTTCATCGTTGCCATTCCGTCATCGATGACCCGTACATACTGACACCTGGATTGCTCATGCGGTACACCGCTGTTACTGCATTGTCAAAGGTTGGCTCTTCCGGAATGCCTGACCGGCCTGCTATGATAATACTTTAAATCATGGACAGGAAAAAAAAGACAACTGCGCAATTCTGCCGTTTGAAACCATGGCAATATTCGTATGATAGTTGATTTCTACCTGGTTTTGCCGTCCAGCCTGTCCAGCGCATAGCAGGCAGCGCCGGCGACAGCCGCATCATCTCCAAGCAGTGCCGTCTCGATCTTCATTCGCCCGGAGCACCATGGCAGGGAATATATTGCAGTCTGTTTCCGGATAAGATCAATATAATCTTCACCGGCAAGAGCCATACCTCCTCCCAGCACTATTATCTCCGGGGCAAATATGGATGACAGGTTTGCCAGTCCGATACCAATGTACCTTGCATTTTCCTTCACTGCATGCTGTGCAATCTCGTCTCCGGCCCTGCTCATCCCGAAGATGTCCTTTGCCCTCATTTTTCCGGAAATGCCTCTATCCTTTCCCCCGGCTTCCAGGTACTGTCTGACAAGGGCCTCCCCCGACGCATAATCCTCCAGGGTTCCGCTGATACCCCGCTCTGCCCCCCGTGCTCCCGTGTCGATGATCATCATGCCCACCTCACCTCCGGAATTGTCAACACCGCGGTAAAGCTTACCGTCGATAATGATGCCACCTCCTATTCCGGTCCGGAGAGCAATGAATATCGCATGCCTGTATCCTCTTGCCCGTCCATACCTGTGCTCTGCCAGGGTCATCAGGTTTGCATCGTTTCCTGCATAAGCCGGGAGACCGGTTGCACTGCTCATAATAGAAGCAAGAGGTACATCCTTCCAGCCGGCTATACCGTGGTCAGGACCAAGAACCACGCCCTCGTCATGGTCAATGAAGCCCGGCACGGAGATACCTGTCGCAAGAGGATTTATTCCTTCAGAAGCGGCCTTCTCCCTGGTCAGCTTAAGCGCCTTGCGAATAGTTGAAAGGATCCTGCCGGGAGTTAGCTCTTTCTGCAGCGGGAAGCAATTCCTCTGCATGACTACCCCGTCATATCTTACTACTGCAGTCCTGACTGCAAACCTTCCCAGGTCGGCTCCTATGGCAGTTGCATGAGGGTACAAGATGGCTCCGTATTAAGAATTATCAACCGGTTACTACCGTACTATTTTATCAGATCAGACACCCCCTCCAGTATGAACGATGGTCTGTATGGGAACTTATCAACTGTCTTCAGGGTGGATATGCCAGTCATCACCAGAAGGGTATCTATCTCAGACTCTATTCCGGCAATGATATCAGTATCCATCCTGTCGCCCAGGATAATCGTTTCCTCGTTGGAGCAACCAATCCTCTTCAGGGCAATTCTCATCATAAGCGGGTTGGGTTTGCCAACGAAATAGGCCTGCCTGCCGGTAGCCAGCTCAATGGGAGATATCAGGGCTTTGGTGGCGGGGATGATGCCGTTCTCAACGGGACCTGTTAGATCAGGATTGGTGCCGATAAGTTTGGCGCCCTTGAGAACCAGGTTAACAGCCTGTTCTATCTTCTCAAAGCTATAGCTTCTTGTATCTCCGACAACCACATAGTCGGGGTTATAGTTGTTCATTGTGTACCCGGCATTATACATCGCGTTGATGAGCCCCGCCTCCCCGATGATGTACGCCGTCCCTCCCGGTTTCTGTGCAGCCAGGAAATAGGCTGTCGCCAGGGCGCTTGTATAGAAAACATGCTCTTCGAGGTCAATGCCCAGCCTTGACATTTTCTCCTGCAGCTCCCTGGGCGTACGTTCGCTGGAATTAGTCAGGAAGAGAAACTTCTTGTTCTCCCGCTTCAGCCACTCAACAAACTCAGGAACACCCGGGAGAAGCTTGTTTCCGTGGTATATCACTCCGTCCATATCACTTATGAAGGCCTTCTTGCTTCTGATACGGTCAATTATTTCACTGTTTTTCATCTGAATATTTTATGCGGCAAAATTAACATTAAGTCGCGACATACGAAATAATACCGTTGACGGCGATATCCCGTCTTTCCGGGAATACCTTAAATGATCAGTTCCTGCCTATCTGCTCAAAAGCAGACTTCAGCTCCTTTTCAAAAATGTTGGCCGTAGCCACCCAGCGAAGCATACGGGAACTCACCTCCTGTACACCGGTGGGATGTTGCGACAATGTCTTGTATATTGACTCCCTGAGCTCGGCCATCGCACCCAGCACATCGCTGAAATATTCAAGGAAGAACCTGTCTGTCAGGAAGAAATAACGCTTCCTTCCTGTATTGTAAGTCCTGTAATCGATAAGCTTCCTGCTCAGCAGGAGGTTTAACGAATTGCTTATCACACTCTTACTGGTCCCGAAATAGTCGCAAATCTCCTCAAAGGTAAGCTCGGCGGTTTCCGATACTGTAAATAAGGCCAGTACCCTCCCGTTGACAGGTGCAAGGCCGAATTTCTCAAATACCTTGCCTGTTTCATATACCTGATTCCCGGCTTTTTTCAGCTCATTTTCCTGCAATGCCATGTCCTTTATTTTATTTCAAAGTTAAGAATTATTGATTAAAGTTCTTTTTTTTCAGAACTAAAGAAACAATGTTTCCATTTATTGCAGGTTATTTTTAAAAAGTGTAGTTTTGGCATGAACTGCCGGAATGAAACTGTTACGGCTTATTTAATCGCAACCAATATCATATCAGAGAAAGATGACGACAGGTGACGCAGTGGCTCCTATCAGCCGCAAGAATTACATAGTTGGCATGACTGTCATTGCCATTTTCTTTTTCATTTTCGGCTTTATAACATGGCTGAACGGCATACTTATCCCGTTTCTCAGGACAGCCTGCGAGCTTAATGATTTTCAGGCGTACTTTGTTACCACAGCCTTTTACATCTCATATTTTGTGATGTCGCTTCCCTCGTCGGCAGTGCTAAAGAAGACCGGGTTCAAAAACGGCATGTCAATTGGTCTCTGGGTCATGGCTGTGGGAGCGCTTATTTTCATACCTGCCGCTCTCTCCAGGAATTATATCATCTTTCTGCTGGGTCTGTTTGTTCAGGGTACCGGCATGGCTCTGCTGCAGACAGCTTCCAATCCCTATGTAACAATTATCGGTCCTCGTGAGAGTGCTGCAAAACGAATAAGCATGATGGGTATTGCCAACAAGTTTGCCGGTGCCATTGCCCCGATCATTCTTGGCGCACATATCATGAAGGATTCGCATCTCCTTGACCAGCAGATTGCAGCAGCAACCGATGCCATTGCCAGGGCGGCCATCCTTGATCAGCTTGCCACGCGGGTGATTAACCCGTATATTATCATGGCAGTTATCCTGGTAGCGCTCGGTCTCCTGCTCAGGCTTGCCCACCTGCCTGAAGTCGACACCGATTCTGAGGAGCCATCTGTGGGTGAGACAAACGCCAACAAAACAAGCATATGGCACTTCCCGCATATGATTGTGGGAGCTGTGGCGCTGTTCTTTTACGTGGGTGTTGAGGTCATTGCAGGTGATACTATAATCAGGTATGGCCAGTCGCTGCACATTGACATGTCGTCGGCAAAATACTTCACCTCACTGACCATGCTGGGCATGATAATAGGTTACATATGCGGTATTATATTCATCCCAAGGGTACTCTCACAGGTTAATGCCCTGCGTATCTCTGCAATTCTTGGTATTGTTTTTACACTGGGAGCAGTGCTGGTGCCCGCCCACCAGGAGATAACGATGCCTTTCAGAGATCTTGTCACTTTTAAAGCTGTTACGCTCACCATACCTGTTACTGTTCTCTTCGTTGCCCTGCTGGGGCTTGCCAACGCTCTCATCTGGCCTTCCATGTGGCCGCTGGCCCTGAACGGTGTGGGCCGGTTTACCAAAACAGCCTCGGCACTGCTTATCATGGCCGTTGTCGGCGGCGCCCTGATACCTCTTGTCTACGGTAAAGCAGCTGATATCTTCAGCACCCAGTCAGCTTACTGGGTTTGCATGCCATCGTACCTTATCCTGCTCTATTATTCGCTGCACGGATACAGGCTCAAAGGAAGGTAAACTCCTGCGAGATGGAACCCGAACTGAAAGAGATCTTCGGTAGATTCAACGGAGAAGGCTCGTTCCTCTCAGGACATTCCTTTGGTCCCGGGCATATCCACGATACCTACCGGATACAGACGGTGGAAAAGGATTGTGACGATTATATCGTCCAGCGGCTTAACAATAAGGTTTTCACTGACATACCGCGCCTGCAGGACAATATGGAGAGGGTTACCTCTCACCTCCGGATGAAACTGGCTGACATAGAAGGCAGCGACCTCAGGAGGGAATGCCTTACCCTTATTAATGCAAAAGATACCGGGAAAACATATTTTACCGATGATAATGGCAACTACTGGCGGATGTTTATATTCATCTCCGACCACCGTTCTTATGAACGGGTAGATTCGCCGCAGAAAGCGTTCGAGGGCGGCAGGATAACCGGAAGGTTCCAGGCCATGCTTTCCGACCTTCCCGGCAGGCCACTCAATGAGACCATCCCTGATTTCCATAACATCGCCAGGAGACTCGAGACCTTCCACCGCGTCATTGAAAAGGATAAAGCCGGCAGGGTGACCTCGGCCGTGGCGGAGATAGATGGGATCATAAGCCGTGAGGAAGAGATGAAGGTGCTTATCAGGCTGGGTGAAGAAGGTAAGATACCGGTGAGGATAACACATAATGACACAAAGTTCAATAACATCCTTTTTGACTCCTCGGGAAGGGCCCTGTGCCTCATCGACCTTGACACGGTGATGCCGGGATATGTGCATTACGATTTCGGGGATGCGATACGCACTGCTACCAACAGGGCAGAGGAGGACAGCACGGATCTTTCGTCAGTATCTATGGATATAGAGATCTTCCGTGCCTATACCGAGGGCTACCTCTCAGAAACCAGAAACACCCTCAACCCAACCGAGATAGAGTACCTGCCGTTCGCCCCGAAGCTGCTGACCTATATCATGGCTACGAGATTCCTTACCGACTTTCTCGACGGGGATCACTACTACAAGATCAAATATCCCCTGCACAATCTGCAGAGGACGAAAGCACAACTGGCTCTTCTTTCTGATATGGAGGACCGGTATGAAACCATGGTTCAAATAATTAAAAACATAACAAAATGAAAAGATCCTTTTTGCTTGTAGTTTTAACTATCTGCGCATTCTCCCTCTCCTACGCACAGAAGCCTGCTGCTGCCGTTGACAGCTCCAAATACTCGGTGTACTGGTGGCACAGCAAGGACATGTACGATCATCTTCCGGATACCAGGAACGAGATCATCTTTCTGGGTAACAGCATCACCGACGGTGCCGAGTGGTTTGAACTGTTTGACAACAAACGGTGCCACAACAGAGGCATCAGTGCCGATGTTACCGAAGGTGTTCTGCTTCGTCTTGATGCTATAACCAGGCTGAAGCCTGCCAAGATATTCATCATGATAGGTGTCAACGACCTGTCACGTAACATGACGGTTGAACAGATCACTGCCAACTACAGGAAAATCCTTGAGCGGATAAAAAGTGAAACGCCGAAAACAAAGGTGTATGTTGAGAGTGTTCTCCCTGTGAACCCGGCAACCGGAATGGCCCTGAACCATACTAACAGAACTGAGGTGATAATGGAGCTTAACGGTAAACTGCAGGCAATGGCGGCAGAGTTCGGGCATACATATATCGATCTGTTCTCAGTTATGGCTGATGCCGATAACCATCTTCCGGGAAAGTACAGCATTGACGGGCTGCACCTCACCTATGAAGGTTACCGGGTATGGGTTGAAGCAATAAAAAAGTATGTCAGGTAATTTTGTTCTATCTCTATAAGCCTGTAACTTAATTTTTTATACAGACATACTGCTTCCCGTTCGAAGATTGGTTTGCATATGTTTGGTAAAATAATGACTTTTGTCATGCCGTTTTGCGCGGCAGCAATTCATTATTAACCAATTGCACTATTATGGACATAAACGGGAAGTACTTCAGGTCATTTCTTGGTCGGGAAGAGGCGCTAAGGAAACAGTATAGTGCCGAGCGTATAAAAAGACAGCACTCGAAGGGCAAGCTGACAGCCCATGAAAGAATAGCCCTGCTTTTCGATGCCGGCACCTTTGAGGAGATAGATACCTATGTTACTCCATCCGATCAGGGTGTTGAATTCGGGAAGGTGGATCTCTCATACGGCGACGGGGTAGTAACGGGTCATGGCAGGATCGACGGAAGGCTTGTTTTTGCCTTTGCGCAGGACTTTACAATCATGGGAGGATCACTGGGTATAGTCCATGCCCGGAAAATAGCCAAGGTACAGGAGATGGCTCTCAAGATGGGAGCCCCTTTCATAGGTATAAACGACTCAGGGGGTGCCAGGATTCAGGAAGGCATTGCCAGCCTTAACGGCTACGCCGTAATCTTTAACAACATCATCCAGTCGTCAGGCATTATTCCCCAGATATCGGTGATAATGGGGCCGGCTGCCGGTGGCGCCGTTTATGCACCCGCACTTACTGACTGGGTTTTCATGACCAGCCATACCAGCTACATGTTCGTTACAGGTCCCAACGTTGTCCGGGAGGTGCTGAATGAAGAGATTACAAGTGAGGATCTTGGCGGTGCGGAAGTCCATGCCCGGAAAAGCGGGGTTGCCAACATGATATATGACGATGAAGAGAACACTATCATCGCGGTAAGGAAATTCCTTTCATACCTCCCATCGAATAACCTCGAGAACCCGCCCGTTGCAGGCTATACGGAAGAGACTCCGGGAGTTAACCCGAGACTGCGTGACATCGTTCCTGATGACACCAACAAAGCATACGATGTGCGCGATGTCATCAACCTGATCGTTGACCGTAACAGTTTCTTCGAGACGTCGGAGCTTTTTGCCCCCAGTATCGTCACCGGCTTCGGCAGGATGGAAGGTAAGACCATTGGCGTTGTTGCCAACCAGCCCAAAGTACTTGCCGGCGTTCTTGATATCGATTCCTCAACGAAAGGTGCCCGTTTCATACGGTTTTGCGACGCCTTTAACATACCTATACTTACCCTTGAGGATGTGCCCGGCTTTCTCCCCGGTAAAGATCAGGAGCACTCCGGGATAATCAGACATGGTGCCAAGCTCCTCTTCGCCTATGCTGAAGCCACGGTGCCACGCATAACGGTGATACTCCGGAAAGCTTACGGAGGAGCATATATTGTAATGAACAGCAAGGGCATGGGAGGTGACTTCAACTTTGCCTGGCCTTCCGCTGAGATAGCGGTAATGGGGCCTGACGGCGCTGTGGCGATACTGTACCGCAAAGAGCTGGCTGAGGCCAAAGACCCGGCTGCCCTGAAAAAGGATCTTGTACGAAAGTACCGGGAGAAAGTGGCCAATCCTTTTATCGCCGATGAGAAGGGTTACATCGATGAGGTTATCGACCCGGCACTGACACGCAGTAAGCTCCTTTCAGCCTTCTCGGCACTGAGCAACAAGAGCGTGAAAGTGCCTACCAGGAAACATGGCAACATGCCATTATAAAAACATAATATCAGAATGA
>QKGI01000146.1 GCA_003250475.1 Bacteroidota bacterium
ATATTCGGGTCGGCCCGGACCCATTTCAACAATAAATACTATAAGCTCGCCGAGGAGATTGCCTTTCAGCTGGTGCAGAAAGGATACGGGGTGATCACCGGCGGCGGACCCGGCATCATGGAGGCCGCCAACAAAGGGGCTAAGAAAGGTAACGGCAAATCGATAGGAATAAACATCGACCTCCCGTTTGAACAGAAGCCCAACCCCTATATCGACAGCGACAAGCTTATCACCTATGACTACTTCTTCGTCCGCAAGGTTATGTTCATGAAGTACGCCCAGGGGTTCATCGTCCTGCCCGGAGGCTTCGGCACCTTCGATGAGCTCTTCGAAGCCATAACACTGATACAGACAAAGAAGATAGGTCGATTCCCGATAGTACTCGTTGGTGAGAAATACTGGTCCGGACTCTTCGACTGGATCACAGATGTGATGATGAGCGAGGAGCACAACATATCACCTGAGGATCTGAACATTTTCAGGATAGTTGATGAAGCTGCAGATGCTGTCAGTTACATCGACCAGTTCTATTCAAGGTATCTCCTGAGCCCGAACTTCTGATTTACATGGTATTGTCTCACGGGGAGAAGATGCCTTCCTGCCGGTGTTTTATCTGCTAGAGTGTAACTGTTGTTTGCTGCAGGGACTACCGGTTACGCTCCTTGGCCTGATGGTCCATCTCGCGCTCATGGTCGCGCTTCCTGATACTGTCGCGCTTGTCGTACTGCTTCTTGCCTTTTGCCAGGGCTATTTCAGCTTTTGCCAGCCCGCGGTCATTGATGAACACTTTGGTTACGATGATGGTCAGTCCCGTCTCATTGACCTTCCTTTCCCACTTGCGTAGTTCTTTTCGCGTAAGCAGAAGCTTACGTTCACCCAGCGGATCATGGTTGTTGAGATTGCCCCAGTAGTATTCGGCGATATGCATGCCGGTGACAAAGAGCTCACCGTTGCGGAAGGCGCAGAACGAATCGGTAAGGTTGGCTTTGCCGGCACGGATTGACTTTATCTCGGTGCCGGTGAGTTTTATGCCCGCTATGAGCTTCTCAATGAATTCATAGTCATGAGATGCCCTGCGGTTTTTGATGACGATATTACTTGTATCGCTTCTCATCAGCGGCCTCAGGCAAAGATTGCAAAGTAAAGCGTTTCAGTAAGCTTGGATAGTATGACCTGCAGGAGAAGGAAGATGATGAGCATGGATACGACAGTGGCTATGATCATCGGGAGCTTCTTGTGATCAGGAGGAGTGACCATCATCTCCATCCCTATCCAGAAGATATACAGTCCGTACAGCCCCAGCACGTTTATGAAAAGCAAGGACTCGAACAGTTTGCTCACAGTGAGTGAGAGAAAGATAGGCGCCATGGAATATGTCACAAGCTTGAAGGCAACCAGGAAATCATGCCCCAGGTCAAGAGCCCTCATTATCTCCCTGACAATAAAAGACGAAGCATATACCCCGAGATAGAGGAAAAGGAAGGCGTTGACGGCTATCAGCACCGAGTACATCGGTTTGATGGTGGTGTTGATGAAGAACATCGAGCCCAGGAAGGCGCTGATGGTGACAAGTACCGACAGGGGTATGAAAAAGCTGCCCCTGACATACTTCATCGGTCTGTTCTCACGGTGAACAACCTCCCAGGCCTTGCCCGGGTTGATTATGAAGTACATTGTACGATGGTACAGAAACCTGAAGTCCATGACCTCTTTTTGTTTGGGAAGGCAAAATTAAGTAAAATTGCGATACCATGACCTCTTAATGGCTATCTTTAATTTCTGATGGTTAAGACGATGCATGATGTTGTAGTTATTACCGGCCCTACCGCTACGGGTAAGACAAGGCTGGCGGCCCTGCTTGCTGACCGGCTGGGGGGTGAGGTTATCAGCGCAGACTCGAGGCAGGTTTATCGCGGCATGGATGTGGGAACGGGCAAGGATATGGAGGATTATATCGTTGACGGCCGTAGTGTGCCTGTACACATGGTGGATATAGCTGATGCCGGCTACAGGTATAATGTATTTGAATACCAGCGTGATTTCCTGAAGGTCTTTGAGGATCTGTCCTCCCGTAAGATGTTTCCGGTGGTATGCGGCGGCTCAGGGATGTATGTCGACAGCATAGTGAGCGGGTACAGGCTGATACAGGTTCCCGTGAACGATCAGTTACGTCTGATGCTTGCCGGACGCTCACTGGAGGAGCTGACGGAGATACTGGCACAGTATAAGAGCCTGCACAACAAGACTGATGTTGACACCGTGAAGAG
>QKGI01000147.1 GCA_003250475.1 Bacteroidota bacterium
AAAGGAAGGATGGGTGTTGGCCTACCCCTTTCTGCAGCCTGTGTCAGGCGACGAGCTTGTCCTTAATTTCGATGTCATTGACGGTGACGGTGGATCACTATGGTATGGCATTACCCACTGTGACCGCGACTGGAACAGAAGCGACCTGTTCACCAGTGACTACCTTGAAGGCTACGAGGAGAACCAGATCACTGATTATCTCAGTTCATTCAATACCCGGGTCAGTTATACCCACTACCGTCTCGGTCTTCCGAATGATGACATCGGGTTCCTTATTTCAGGCAACTACATTATTACCGTCTGGGCCAACGGTGATCCTGATACACCGCTTCTTGTGAAGCGCTTTTATGTGAGCGAGGGCAGTACCTCTGCAATGGTTGTTTTCCGGAGGCCAATGAAGCCCGGCACCATCGATACCCATCAGCAGGCTGAGATAACCGTATCAACAGGCAACCTGAACGTGACAGACCCCTACAGGCAGGTAACCCTGACCCTGATGCAAAACGGACGGAGTGACAGGGCACGTTATGACCTCACCCCGGACTTCGTGGGTAATGGAAGGCTTGAATACAATACACTGTCAGAAAAGACACTTATGCCTGGAGGAAACGAGTTCAGGTACTTTGATATCAAGACTATAAAACAGACCAGGCAGAATGTCAGGGCCATAGATTTCATGAACGGAATATATAATGTCTTCCTGATTCCTTCTGACGACAGGGAGTTCAGGCAGTACTTCTACAATGAAGATTTCAACGGGAAATATGTTGTGGCTATGGAAGAGAGCGATGACCCCGACCATGATGCCGACTATGTCATGGTCTACTTCTCGCTGCCGGCTTACAGCGAGTTGAAGGGAGGATCAGTCTTTATTGCCGGAGACTTTACAGGGTGGACATACGGGCCCGGTAACCGGATGACATGGAACCCCTCCAGTGGATGTTATGAGATCTCGGTGCTTCTCAAACAGGGATGGTACAATTATGAATACGCTTTCGTGCCGGCAGGAAAGAGTCTCCCCGAAGGATCACATTTTGAGGGCAGCCACTGGGAGACGGAGAATGACTACCTTATTCTGACATACTTCCGCGATCCTGCTACCCGTTATGACCGTCTCACCGGCGTCACAGTGGCAAATACGAGGGGGGTAAGGTGAAAGGGACTTGCGGTCTTGCAGTCTTGCAGTCGTGCAGTCTTGTCGGAGCGTAGCGGAGATCCTCGACTGTTAGGTCGGGACAGTCGTTCAGTCTGTCGCTCCGCTCCGTCTGAAGGTCGGAGGTCTGAAGGTCGGGCAATCAACAACAATTATTTATGGACGTCGATGCCGTACAGCATGTAGAACGTATGCTCCATCGTCTTTACGATCTCCGACATATATTCATCAACGGCCTTCACCGATCCCGGCAGCGTGTAGATAAGTGTTTTACCGGCTATGCCTGCCACAGCACGGCTAAGAAGAGCCTTCGGGTTTGTCGTCCCGTACCTGACCCTTATCTGTTCCATTATACCGGGCAGCTCTTTCGTTAACAACGGTCTCACAACGTCAGGGGTGATGTCGCGGGGTCCGATGCCGGTACCTCCGGTGGTGATTACCAGGTCCGCCTGAGAAGACCCTGCCAGTGCAGTCTCCAGTGCGACAGCGTCATCAGGTATGATGGTGTTCTTAATCTCACACTCCCATCCGGCTGCTGCCATGGCATGCCTGACATACTCTGTAACTGCCGGGCCGCTGAGGTCCCTGTAGGTTCCGGCATAGGCCCTGTCGCTCAGGGTTATCACATGAACAATGAATTTATCAGGCAATGTCATGCTTCTCTTTTTTTACCAGTTTGATATCCGAAATGATCATGGTCTTATCAACAGCCTTACACATGTCGTAGACTGTCAGCAGTGCCACGCTCACTGCCGTCAGCGCCTCCATCTCCACGCCGGTCCTTCCTGTGGTACGGACTGTGCTCACGGCGTTTATGCCTGTTTCATCAGCCTCCAGAGAGACCCTTACCTGCTCGAGGTTGATGTTATGGCACAGAGGTATCAGTGTCCCGCACTGTTTGGCAGCCTGGATACCTGCTATCTCGGCGACGGTTATCACGTCGCCCTTTTTCATCATATTGTCAGCTACCAGCCTGAGGGTCGCCGGTTGCATGTCTATCCTGCCTGAGGCTATTGCCGTACGGTGCTGTACCGGCTTACCGCCGGTATATACCATGTGTGCCCTCCCGCTCTCGTCGGTGTGTGTCAGTTTATCCATCGTCTATCCTCCTATATTATAAAAGCCATTCTTATGATTTACCGTCCCGTGTTCCGGCTTGTCCTGCACCGCACGGCGCAGTGCCTCTTCGGCACCCAGCTCTCTCACGCTGTACTCGCTGTCGCTGAACAGGCAGGGGCGTAACATACCCTCCGGTGTGAGGCGCAGCCTGTTGCATCTGGCACAATGGCCGCCGCTGCCGCCATGAACGACAGAGAAGGTTCCTGACGCAAGATCCATCTGCCTGATGAAACGCACCTCGAGGCCCTCCCGCATGCAGTACTCTGCCACTGCACGGGCATCTTCCTCGTCAGGGGTGCTCTTGATGACGCAGTTTATCTTGACAGGTCTCAACCCGGCCTTCTGAGCCGCTTCGATACCTCTCAGAACAGAGTTTATATCTCCTCCACGCGTGACATATCTGAATTTCCCGGGATCAAGTGTGTCGAGGCTGATATTAACCCTCATCAGCCCTGCCGCAGCAAGCTGTCCGGCATACCCGGGAAGGAGGATGCCGTTTGTTGTCATGGAGAGATCGGTGATCCCTTCGATAGCCGCAATCATCCCTACAAGAGAGGTGACGCCCTTTCTTACCAGTGGTTCGCCGCCTGTGATCCTCACCTTATTAATACCTGCTCCTGCAGCAACACGCGTGAAAGCTGTTATCTCATCGTATGTGAGAATATCGTCATGACCTATAAGCCTCACTCCCTCGCCGGGCATGCAGTAACGGCAGCGCAGGTTACAACGGTCAGTGACCGAGATGCGCAGGTAGTTTATAGTCCTTTCAAATCTGTCTAACATTAACCATCTCTCCTTTCTGTATCCAGCTCTGTCCCCGTGGTATGGTTATGAGGCCCCAGGCCCCGGTCAATGCAGATATATGTGCTGAGCCGTGGTATTCGAGCGGCAGGGCCTCGCCTGCCGGGGTTACCGTGAAGGGTATCCATGCCAGCCTCTCGGCTCTCTTACGAGAATAGTCGGCTCCCAGGGGCATCGATATCTGTGGCTCTTTCTCCACCACCCCTGCCATCCTGTCAAGGAAGGGCTTTACCATCACCTCAAACTGTACGAAGGTAGAGACCGGGTTTCCCGGCAGTCCAAAGACAGCTTTTTTATCCCCGGTGCAGAAGGTAAGAGGCTTACCCGGCTGCATTGCTACCTGGTCAAAAAGCATAGTCAGTCCTACTGACCGCATCACCTTAGGAACGAGGTCATAATCGCCGAAGGAGACCCCGCCTGAGATGAGCACCACATCGTTCTCCTCCAGCGCCTGCCGGAGCAGCTTTTCTATTGATTCCTCCTCGTCGACGGCAATACCATAATATTTCCCGTCAGCGCCGGCCCTGGCTACCTGTGCCAGCAGTTGTGAGGCGTTACTGTTGCGTATCTGTGCCCCCGCTGGTCTCTTGTCCGGTTCAACAAGTTCGCTTCCCGTGCTTATGATACCTACTTTTGCCCGGCATCTGACCGTCACCACCGTGGCGCCCACCGTGGCCATTACGGCTATATCCTGCGGCTTGATATAATGTCCGGGGCGCAGTACCGTCTGACCGCTGAAGAGATCCTCGGCCGCCCTGGCTATGTTGTCATTGCCGGGTCTCCCGGTAAACCTGACGCCTCCGCCGGCGCTCTCCTCCGACTCTTCGAGCATGAACACATAGTCGGCTCCTTCCGGCACTGCAGCCCCTGTCATGATACGGGAGCAGGTGCCCTGCAGAACCGGCAACGAAGGCATGGTACCTGCCGGGATGGTCTCAATAACCTCGAGCACACTTCCCAGGTCGTCATGCCGGCATGCATAACCGTCAACAGCGCTCTTGTTCCACGGCGGCATATCCATATCACTCCTGATGGCTTCAGCGAGTGCCCTGCCTGCTGCCTCAGCAATCCCTACCTCTTCCTTGCCGGTATGGAAAGCTGACTCCATTACAATCCTGAATGCTTCTTCAAATGTTATCATAATCCTTCAATATTCTTTTTTATCCTCTCCCTCACCTACCAGTCTTAATGATTCGGGGCGGAAAGAGACAATCACCTTTTCTCCCGTGACAAAGTTATTCTCCTCCATCTCACGGTGAGTTATATCGGCATAAAAGTAATCACCGGCGTTGACTGTGATCTCGTACCCTGTTGGTGAAGGCACAATATCATCTATCACACCATGGATATTGTTTATCTGTATCCCTGCCGCTCCCTGCCTTGAGAGAAGCACCTCGCTGCTGCCTATAATAAGCAGGCCTGCGGAGGGGTAGATGCCTTTCGGCAGCCTGAACCTCGTCCTCTTTTCCGTGATCCCCGATGCCCGGTTGTAAGAGGTTATGAAGGTCACCCTGAAGAAGTTCTTTATGCCTGCGTACCTGGCAACAAACCTGTTTACGGGTTGGTTGAATACCTCAGCAGGTGTCCCCTCCTGTATGATACGGCCGTTATGCATCACTCCCACCCTGGTAGCGAGGCTGATGGCTTCCCCGAAGTCATGTGTTACATGCACGATGGTGAGACCGTTCCTGTTGAGCCGTCGGAGCATCCTCCGTATATTATCCTTCAGGCTGGCATCGACGGAGGCCATGGGCTCGTCAAGGAGCAGGATACGGGGTTCAGTAACCAGGGTGCGTGCCAGCGCAACCCTCTGCTTCTCTCCTCCCGACAGGGTATCGGGCTTGCGAAGCAGGAGGTCAGTAATATTCATCTCAGCGGCAGCATGCTGAACCCTGTCAACTCTCTCCTTCAGGGTAAGATCCCTCATCCTGAGAGGATACATAATATTATCCTTTACCGAATAGTGAGGAAAGAGAGCCAGGTCCTGGAAGACCAGTCCGATGCCTCTCTCCTGCGGTTTTTTCCATGTTATATCCTCCCCTTCGAGGAATACCCTGCCGCTACCTGGAGAGGTAAGGCCGCAGATAAGCTCAAGCAGTTGAGTCTTGCCGGCACCGGAGCGGCCAAGCAGCACATAGTAGTCGCCGCGGGCCACCTCCAGCGATATCTCCCTGAGACTGAAGGAGCCTAATCTTTTACTTAGTTTGTCAGTCCGTAGCATCATCCTCCCTCCTGAAGATTTCACGTTTCTCCGTCGCCAGCACCCTGAAGAGGATGAAGAAGAAAAGCGCAACGAGGATAAAAATTATCGATGCCGGTCGTGCTGAGGTCAGGCCATAAGTATTGAATCGATCATAGATAAGCACCGGTGCTGTCATCGGGTGATAGGCAATTATTACGACAGCGCCGAATTCGCTCATGCCCCGGGCGAACATCATAATGAACCCAGAAACCACGGAGCGCCATGCCTGCGGTAGTGAAACAGTGAAGAATATCCGCGACGGTGATGCTCCCAGTGTCAGAGCCGCCTTCTCGGTCCTCTCGGGCACTGCTGCAAAGCCATCGCGTGCTGCGTTGATGAGGAAGGGCAGGCTGACAAAGGCCATAGCCAGGGCGATGCCGGCGCCGTTGTTGACAAGCAAAATGCCTGCTTTCTTTGCAGCGCCCCCGAGAAGACCCTCACGCGAGATGAAGCCCAGGAGGGCTATCCCGGCTGCAGTGTGCGGGAGGACCACCGGAAGGTCTATGATGCCCTGTACTACCTTCTTAAGCGGGAACTCCCTGCGGGCCATGATCCACGACAGAGGCACTGCGCCGACAGCAAAGAGCAGGGTGGCAGCAAAGGCTACCGCCAGTGTATACCAGACACTCCTGATGACGTCAGGGTCAGCCGCCGTAGTCCGCACTTCGGTGAGGGAAGAGTCAAGAAACATCCCTGCCAGCGGTGCGATGATGAAGAGAAGCACCAGCGAAGCCAGTATGGTAAAGACCCAGTGGAAGAGCGAATGACCTTTCATGCTGCAGCGGTTATTCTGTCGCGTTGACAAGGTATTTCTTAAGTGAAGCAGGAACGGCATCGTTGTCATCAGCCATGGGATGATCAATAGGTTCCTGTCCACACTCCCTGAATATACGACGGCCCTCCTCCCCGAGCATGAATCCGAAGAACTTAAGGGCCAGCTCCTTCTGCGGAGCAGCGTCAAGAACAGTGCCGGAATAGCATATATAGTCACCCTTCACTTCCGTACGTATGCCGGGAGCCTCACCAGGGATCATGTAAGATACCCTGCTGTAGGTGTCAACCAGATCGGGAGAAGAGAGATTTATGCCGTCGGGTAGTTCGAGATAACTGAATCCATGTTGAATAGCCACCGACTTGTACTGGAACATGTAATCGATGACACCGGCTGATACCAGGGCCACAAGATCGACCTCCTTCGGACGGATGTACTCCTTATCCTTACCAAGGAGTGAATCTGCCAGGCCTTTCCGCCCGTAATAGTCTTCCGCCAGCCTGGCCGTAAAGACGGTACGGTATCCGCACGGGTCGGCATCAGGATCGGCACGGCCGATAATGACATCACCCTTCAGGAGTATGTCAGGCCAGTTATCTTCACGGAAGATGGAGGCATAGGCTGACTCCGGCCTGTAGGCTATTACTATCTCATTGGTGGCAAACCGGATGTTCCATGAAGCATATTCCGGGACAAGCATACTGCTTATAACAAAATGATCGGCAGAGAGCATGATGTCACACGGCTTGCCCAGCTCGGTGATCTTCCTTGCAGAGTGAAGGCTGCCTGCCCCCTCGGTAAGCACCCTGACTCCCGGGTTGGCCTTTTCAAAAGCCTCGGCCAGCTGCCGTACCGGCACTGAGAGACTGCCTGCATGAAAGATTATAAGGTTCTTTTCGCTGCTGTTGCAGCCGTAAAGGATCAGCATAAACACCGGCACTAAAAGAAAGACTCTCCTCATTTACCGTTATTTATTTCGTTTATACGGTTGAAGAATACCTTGGCAATGCTTTTCATGGCGATATCTGTCTCATAACAGAGGCTGTTATAAGCCCTCACCAGCTGCCTTCCCTTGTCTGAAAGCACGGTACGGCCGCCGGCTGCTCCGCCGCGCCTCTTATCCGTCAGCTGAAATCCCAGGTGCTGCTCTACATCGTGCAGCAGACCCCATGCTTTCCGGTAACTCATTCCCAGGTTAAATGCAGAGGCAGTCAGGGATCCGGTCTTGTCCAGGTCGAGAAGAAGGGCGAAGCCTTCGCCATCGAGTATCCGGTATTTCTTTATGGTCTCAAGCCATATATCATACCTTAGGAAGATATCGTAATAAGGTTCTCCTTTGTGTCCGGCCATCGTTTTATTTGCCATTGGTGTCCGGCAAATTTACATTTTTTGCATAACGACAGCAAATAACCGGTCGGAAGGTCTGAGGTCTGAAGGTCTGAAGTCGGAAGGTCGGGGGTTTTGCAGGATTTGGGCGTACCGATGATCAGGTTAGTATGCCGGTTCCCGGTGCAGGATGCGCCGGGAACCGGCTATACACCCGTTATCTTATCATCGGGGTCTTGTTTAACTGCTGGGTCTTGACCGGAACCTTGATTTTCTGCTGCAGGTCAGGTCTGCCTGTCATATCAACAGTTCCCTGATTGGACATCTTGCCAAGCCTGTCGATAACATTCACCGGCGAGGTACATGAGGCGCACTCATCAATGAAACTTTTATATCCAAGATCCTTATCCTTAAAGATATATGTAACCATCTCAAAAGGATGTTTACGGTTCCTGTCAGGAAGAAGTGCGTCACCCGGTGACATATAGTTGTAGGTCGCGCTCCAGGGTCCTGTTGATGCTACGGCCGATCCCGGATTATCCTCCAGCGGCACCAGGGGTGCGCTCAGGTTAAACCATACCCTGGCCTTGGTGGCCTCAGGAAACTCAGCCAGTGGCTGTGAGCCGGTGATGGATGCATGAGGAGCGTCGGCACCGCTGATCATCATGACGGTACCCGTGGGAGCCGTCTCACCACGTACAGCGCTTACAACAACGAAGCTGTTTCCTGCTGAGATGGTCTCAGCGCCAGGGTGTCTCTCCGTATTCAGTCCGTCATGATCTATCGTTGATACCATCAGGCCATCGGTCTCAACCCAGTCTGATTCGACAATAAAACCCTCAACCATGATACGTGCCTTTACCTTCTGTCCCGGCTCAAAGTTGAGACCGTTGATTGCAAATATCCCCATAGGAGAATCGACAGTACCACCGTTGGTCTTTGGCTTACCTGCCATGGCCATTGCCTGTGCCCTTGAGGGCTGTGGGGCGGCAGCCTGAACCCTGGCGCCCGGAGTGGCTGCATTGCGCACCTGGGAAGACTGTGATGCAGCTACCCGTGTGTTTGCGTTCTGTACTGCGGCAGCACGTGTGACCGTTGCTTTCTGTGCAGGGAGGGCAGACCCTGAGGTTCCGGATGATCCGCCCTGCGGCTTCGTACCGGTGATCGTCGCTGACGGCATATTCTGCGTGATAAATACTATAGGGCCCCTGTAAACCGTGAGGTTGTTCCTGAATTCCTCCAGGCGCCTG